>JBCDIR010000424.1:0-3865 GCA_038748735.1 Bacteroidota bacterium
GGAGTAGGCGAACTCCATGGTTCGCCTACCGTAGCTCATCTAGTTACCTAGACGGCTTTCTTACTATAAATTTACGAAAAACTTCTCGATTGACTTGGTTTTTAACATAGCACCTCCGAGGTCATTTAAAGGTTAATGACCAAAAGATTTCGGAGAAACCTGCCTAACAACTGGTAGGTCTCACCTTTGTAGATCATTAGAGATAGAAATAACTACGACTTCGGAGAAGTCGAACTTGACTCCTTCGAATTAGCTTTTTATGAATGCAATAACTGTGTCTTTGGAGCTAAATAAATCACAAAAATGAGTCACCCCCCTAAGCTAACGGAACAGGACATCAAAGCTAAGTTCAATCCTACCTATTTTCAACGGGGACTGAAGTACTACCAAGCGGGTTACGTTTCGAATACCTCCATTAGTGGAAAAATTCTCCAAGGAAAATGCGAAGGTTCCTACGCTAATTACTATCGAATGGAGGTCCACTTGGGGAAAAAAGGTATTGTCAAAACGAACTGTACCTGTCCCATCGGTGGTGGTTGTAAACACGTTATCGCACTGCTGTTGACCTGGGTGAACGACCCCGCGCTATTCAGAGAGAAACAGTCGGTAGAAACCTACTTAGCACGATTGTCTAAGCAGCAGCTCATCGAGCTGGTGGAAGAAATGTTAGACCAGGAACCGGACCTAGAAGACCTGCTGGACAAAGTTCTTCCCGCCAGCGTTGAGCAGGAAGTAATAACGGTTAACGAGGCACAAGTACATCGACAAGTGAAGCGGGCGCTCTCCTTGCACACTGGCGATTGGATGAATGTACAGCCAGTGGTCGATGAATTGGCGGGTATTGTGTTAAAAGGGGATCAATACCTCGCTGAGGGGGCGATCACCAACGCTTGCATGATCTATCAAGTACTGGTACACGACCTGATCCATTCGGAAGAATTACTCAACGATCACGACGGAGATATCCTCACCATACTGGAGGAAGCCGTAGTGGGAATGATGACTTGTTTAGCCAGATTTGAGACCGATTCAGCAGAACATCTTTCTGCGGTTCAGCAGCTATTTAAAGTAATCATCAAAGATATTGAACTGGGCGGCTACGGCATCCACGAAGATATACCGGAAACCCTTTATCAGCACGCCGGGGCAGAAGGACTGAGCTGGGTACAGCACCAAGTCAAAGCGCAATACGAAAAGCTACGGACTAGCAATACGGCTGCGGAGTGGGAAAAGGAACAGTGGCGGGAGGTGCTCGCAAAGCTTGGTGTGTATTGAAAACAAAGTAATCCCTATCTTTGGCAGCAGAGCTAAAACTAATCTGCCACCATGCCAAAATTGATCTTCCCTTTTCTCCTTCTCTGTTTGTTGGTCACTTCTCTCGCCGCCCAAAAAAACGTGCTAGAGCGGATCATTCGCCAGGAACAAGCGACCTTTGGCGACTGGGCCGCAAAGCCGGAGCAATTCGAGATACAGGTCCTTTACACACAAATTGACCGAGACGAAAACGGGGTACCTACCTTCACCACCCACCGCTGGGGGGCCGACCCTAACCGCTATTTCTACCCCGCTAGCACCGTAAAAATGCCCGCCGCTTTCTTGGCGATGGAAAAGCTGAACGAACTGGGAATTGCAGGACTAGACGCGCACGCAGCGATGCACAATTATGCAGGGCGCAGCCCACAAACGGCAGCCCTGGCGGATACTTCCTCGGCTACGGGACTGGCTTCGGTGGCGCATTACGCTCGCAAGATTTTTTTGGTCAGTGACAACGATGCGTTCAACCGCTTGTACGAATTTTTGGGTCAGCGCTACTTCAACGAACGCCTTCGCGCCAAGGGGCTGACCGATACGCGTATCATCCACCGCCTGTCCGTCAGTGGGTTTGACACCCTAGGTAATCGGTACACGAATCCCGTGGCTTTTTACGGAGACGAGGGATTGCTCTACCAGCAGGGGGAACGTTACAGCCGTTGGTACGACGATTTGGGCTTGTCGCAACAGTTGCGCGGTAAAGGCTACATCAACAGCGAAGACGAAACCGTGCTGGAACCTTTCGATTTCAGCTACAAAAATTACGTGTCTACCCAAGATCTACACGACATCGTCAAAGCGTTCATTTTTCCGAATGCGGTGGCCCCGAACGAGCGCTTCAACATCAGTACCGCCGACCGCGAGTGGCTTCTGCGGGCGATGTTGCAATACCCACAGGAAAGCGATTTTCCCCGCTACGGTGAGGGCGACAACTACGTCAAGTTCTGGCTCTACGGCGATCAAGACGAAGAAACGACGCAAATACCCGAGCACATCCGCATCCTCAATAAAGTGGGTTGGGCCTACGGTTTTCTGACGGACGCCGCCTACATTGTGGACCTCGAAGCGGGAGTTGAGTTCATTTTGGTGGGAACAATTCACACCAACGCCAACCAAATCTACAACGACGGCGAATATGAATACAAAAGCCAAGCCCTACCGTTTTTTGGCGAACTGGGCCGGGCCATCTACGAGCACGAGTTGAAGCGCAAGCGCCGCTATCCCGCCGATTTGACTCCGCTAAAAAACCTACTCGAAACGGAGACCCAGGACTGATTATGGACCAACTGCCAACAACTCGGTTCCGATATTCGTGTTAAAGTAGTTATGACCACAGCAACTGCTTCCACCGAAATTGTCACGATGAGTCTTCTACGCTACGGTAACCTAGCCGACCGTTGGTGGGCGTTCACGCAAATGGGGTTCGGGCCGGTGCTGTTCCGAAATATTCCGGGTTTGAAATTGGTGAAAATGCTGGGGAGTGGTGCGGGTAATGGCTTCAGTATTCGCCCGAATTTAGGCGTATATGCACTCTTGCAACAGTGGGAAACGGCAGCGGACGCCCAGCGCTACTTTGCCGAAAATGCTTGGTGGCAACGCGTGCGCCAACGCACTGAAGAGCAGTGTACTTTCTATCTGCGCACCGCCGTCGTCCACGGTCAGTGGGGCGGGCAGCAGCCCTTTACCCCTACGGTAGCCTACGACGTACAGGCCCCCGTTGCGGTCATTACCCGCGCCACCATCAAGACGCGCCACCTGCTCGGTTTTTGGCGCTACGTCCCCCGCGTAAGCGCGCACGTCAAGGACCGTCCAGGACAGTTACTTAGTATTGGCGTGGGCGAATGGCCCTTATTCATGCAGGCAACCTTCAGCATCTGGACCAGCTCACAGGCCATGATGGACTACGCTTACCAGCAGCCTTTTCACCGCGAAGTCGTACAAAAAACACGCGAGTTAGGATGGTACAAAGAAGAGCTTTTTGCCCGCTTTCTACCCTACGCTAGTGAGGGAACCTGGGAGGGGAAATCCTTTTCCCTGCCCCTCGAATCAGCTGTGACCAAGTAAGTAATAAAATCGTTTTAATCCAAATAGACTGAACCGTTAGCAGCGTTTTCCATTGTAAATGCGTTATCTTTGAGTAGACTTGTTCTGTGAGTTCTGAATGAGCGAGAGAATAGCGAATTTTATTCTGAATAAGGCAAAACCACGAAGTAGCCGCGAAGCGAAACGCAGGTGATGCCTAAGCATCAGCGAGGCTTTTTAACGAAATGCAGGATGAAATTTCGCCGATCGCAGCCATTTGAGGGCTTGCAAAACAAGTCTAAAAATAGCATCCATCTCATATTTTTCCGTCATGGATATAGCCTTAAGCATCAACAACAATGAGCACGATCTGATTCGGGCCTGCGTTCGCAAGGAACGCTGGGCACAACAGGCGCTCTATAAAGAACATTACAGCAGCCTGATGCCGATTTGTCTGCGCTATACCGGACAGGAATCCGAAGCGATGGACTTGCTGCACGAAAGTTTTATTAAAATTTTTCGCGGCATTCAC
>JBCDIR010000425.1:0-3862 GCA_038748735.1 Bacteroidota bacterium
CGGCGGTGGAGAAGTAGGCAGCTATGGTACCGTTGGCTTTGGTCGTAATATTGTTCCCACAGTACGCCTAAACATTGGTAAAGACACGGAAGTGAACACCAACGAAGTGGCACTACCTACGCAGTCCGTAAAAGCTTTCCCTAACCCAGCCGATACGTACACCAACGTTGAACTGGACTTTGAGACGGCTTCCGACGTAAAGCTCACGGTACTCGACATCAAGGGCCGTATTTTGGAGCAGCGCGAGCTAGCCGGTATCCAATCTACGCGCCTCACGCTTGACACGAAAGACTACCCCAGTGGGGAGTACCTCATCCGTGTGAGCACGCAAGATGGAGTAGCAAACCGCCGGGTTACGGTACAGCACTAATCATTCACCTGATTTCCACTGTGGAAATCAAGTGACTAGCCATCCCTCGCAGCTTCGTAGTTGCGGGGGATTGCTCATTTAAGCAAGATTTAAAGAGAGCTACAAAGTCTACTATTAAACCCGCGCAAAACTGATTAACTTTACCCGCCACCAAATCGCTATTCCATGCCCGCTAACCGTCTCCTCGTCTTGTGCAGTATCCTCAGCGCAGTGGGTCTCTACCTGACTTATTACGTCGACGACCAGTGGCTGTGGCTCATTATTGTGGGGTTGGTGTTATCGGTAACGACTTACGTTTTTTCGCCCAAAATCAACTGGTGGTGGTGGCAGCGCAACCCGCCGGACTTGGCACCGGAATTAGCGCAGTTGCTGGCCAAACACCATCTGTTTTACCAAGCCCTCTCCGCGCCGGAGCAGCGGGAATTTCGTCGTCGTGTGTTCCTATTCAACGCGGGGACCAACTACCTCCCGCAGGGGCTAGACAAGGTGCCGCAGGACATCCAAGTGATCATTGCCGCCGCGCCCGTAACGATGACGTTCTCGGAGGCGGATTTTTTGTTTCCCAAGTTTGAAAACGTGGTTGTTTATCCCCACATTTTTCCTTCTCCTACTTACAAAGAGCAGTTCCACGCCTCGGAGGTCTACGTACCCGACGGCGTGCTGATGTTCTGCCTAGAGCATGTTTTGCGTGGTTTTGTCCATCCGCAGCAGTACCTGAATTTGGCTTGGTACGAATACGCCAAAGTCTTCCAACTCAGCTACCCCGCTTACGATTATGGCGATTGGAGTAGTACCAGTTGGGAGGATTTAGAACGGGTCAGTCAGTTTTCCCGGGCGGCCCTGGAACGCTGGGTTGGTTTACCCAAATTAGACTTGCGGGCCATGGGGATAGCGCTATTTTTTCTGTATCCTGCTGGTTTCCAGCAACATTTACCCGTACTTTACGATCAACTCACGCGTGTTTTTAGTTCAAAATAAAAATCACCTAAACCGTAACCTCGGGGAGAATAGCCGTCTAATCATTGACAAACCAACTATTATGAACAATATCCATCTACCTTTTCGCGGCCTCCTGGGGCTGATGCTATTAGTCGTACTTACTTTCTTTTGGGATGGCTGCGTAAGGAATCCCGTAACGGGTAAGAAGAACCTCAACTTCTGGTCCGAAGAAAAAGAAATTCAGATTGGCCAACAGGCCGATCCGTCCATCACCGCTGAGTACGGCGTCTACGAAGATGCTCAGATTCAGGCTTTCCTCAACCGCAAGGGGCAGGAGATGGTGCGCGTCTCTCACCGCCCCAATCTCAAATTTGAGTTTAAGCTCCTGGACTCTCCGGTCGTCAATGCTTTTGCTTTGCCGGGGGGCTACGTCTACTTTACGCGGGGCATTATGGCCCACTTCAACAACGAGGCGCAGTTTGCGGGCGTACTCGGTCACGAAATAGGCCACGTAACGGCCAAACACTCCGCTCGGCAGAACGCTCGTTCGGTCATTGCGCAGGTGGGGCTGATTGCGGGGATGATCGCCTCGCCGAAGTTTGCGCAGTTTGGGCAACAAGCGAGTCAAGGTATCCAACTCATGCTTCTCAAACACGGACGGGACGCCGAAAGCGAATCGGACCAGCTCGGCGTAGACTATTCTTCGCAAGTGGGGTACGACGCCCACGAAATGGCCGGTTTCTTCAGTACGCTAGATCGCCTGACGGGCGGAGCAGAGAATCGTTTACCGTCTTTTCTGTCTACCCACCCCGACCCCATCGACCGCCACGCTAACGTCAGGCGGATGGCCAGCGCGTTTCAACGCAAAACGCCCGGCCAGCAGTACGAAATCAACCGGGACTCCTACCTACAAATGATCAACGGGCTGATGTACGGCGAGGACCCGCGCAAGGGGTTTGTGGAAAACAACTATTTCTACCATCCTGATCTAAAGTTCCAGTATCCGATTCCGAGCGGCTGGCGGACACAGAACTCGCCTCAGCAAGTACAAAGCGCCCCGGAAGACGGTAAAGCGGTGATCATTCTCCAACTGGCTCAGGGTAACTCCCTCGAAGCAGCCGCTCAGGCCGTTACCGAAAAATATAATTTACAACCCACGGCTAGCCAGCGCAGAACGGTCAACGGACTTTCCGCCCTGGAAGTCTACGCGGACTTGGTACAACAGCAACAAGGACAGCAACCGACGACGCTCAAAACCCTTGCCTACTACATACAGTACGGGCAGTACATCTACTTGCTACTGGGTGTTTCCGATGAACAAAATTTCCCCAGCTACCGCGGCCAGATGCTCAGCACCATGACGGGCTTTCAAGAACTGACCGACAACGAAAAACTCAACCGCCAAGCGGATTACATCAAGATCGAACGTATCAACCGGACGATGAGCTTGCGCGAAGCGTTCACCACTTTCAACCAAGATCGGGACCAAATGAACGAACTCGCCATCCTCAACGGCATGGAACTGACGGATCAATTGCGTTCGGGTTCGCTGATAAAAACGGTGCAGCGGGGGAAGCGGTAAGGGGTACGCCGCCGACCTGCGGTCGGAGTTGTAGCGGTACGCTGTGGTGTTGTTCGCTACGCTCGCGGTTTCAGCGTATGACCAACCACGAGCGTAGCGAGTACCCCCACGATTCCGATTTATCGGAAGAGTACCACCACGAAGTGCGCCAGCACAAGTCCCCCCGCGATTCCGATTTATCGGAAGAGCACTCCCACGAAGTGCGCCAGCACGAGTACCCCCACGAGCACGGCCACAGGCCAAGCGAGTACTATGATTAGAATATGACAATGTGTGCCAGCGGAATATCGTACCTTTGTCCTGTCTAGCCTAAACTAGATCAAGCTAAATTGATAAGTGTTATGATTAGCAACGAAACGTTAACACCAACCATTGAGAAAAAAGCGCGCGAGGACCGCTTTCAATTTCACGACCACTACTTGGTAGAGGACCTGCTAGAAGACGATCACCGCATGGCGCGCGCCGCCGTCCGCGACTGGGTCAAGCAGGAGGTTTCTCCCATTATCGAAGAATATTCTGAGCAAGCCAAATGTCCTACGCACCTGTATAAGGGCTTGGCTGACATTGGCGCTTTTGGACCTAGTATTCCCGTAGAATACGGTGGTGGCGGCATGGACGAAATTGCCTACGGCGTCATCATGCAGGAGCTGGAGCGTGGCGATTCGGGCATTCGCTCAATGGCTTCCGTGCAAGGTTCTTTGGTCATGTACCCGATCTACCGCTACGGTTCGGAAGAACAGAAGCGCAAATACCTCCCCAAGTTGGGTAGTGGTGAGTTCATCGGCTGTTTTGGTCTGACGGAACCCGACCACGGTTCTAACCCCAGCGGGATGGTCACCAACATCAAGGACGATGGCGATTGCTATATCCTGAACGGTGCCAAGATGTGGATCACCAATTCTCCGCTGGCCGACGTAGCCGTTGTGTGGGCGAAGGACGAAGAGGGCGTCATCCGCGGCGTCATCGTTGAG
>JBCDIR010000426.1:0-3857 GCA_038748735.1 Bacteroidota bacterium
GTCCGCTTACTCCCTTTTTTATGTGCTTCCGCAATTTTTTCAGCGTAGGCTGCTTCGGCGGGTAGCGTAGGTCCTAGGTACTTCTCTTCTGGTTTCGTACCCAAATAAAAGAAGTAAAAAGGTGTAGCCAGCACCGCCAGAAAGCTATCCACAAAGCGATACTTGCCAAAAGAGCGCACGAGGTCCACCGCCAAACCCGAGTAGATGAACACGTTGACAATGGGTACCAATAACCAAAGCGCGTACCACGGCTGTCGTCCGACTAAACGGCTCCAAACCGCAAAGTTTAAGCCCGGTACCAAGCCCTTCCAACCTGCTTCTCCGGCTTTTTCAAACACTTTGTACAAGCTCAGACTGAGCAAAATGTAGCCAATGAGGAACATCCACGCGAACCAAGACATAGCTTGAATATTATGAAAACCTAGTCAATTCTTGCTCCGAACGAGTAGGATTGACGTCCGTTTTTAAGTTTCTAAATTGCAGTACATTCCCTTAGTAACGCCCCGAAGGACTTTCTTACTATCCGGCACCGTCTTTTTTTGCGAGGCCAAAGATAAGAAAACGTGCGGTTTGCGGCCACTTTTTAATCCGTCTATCTAGGGGAAACGCATCAGATTTTAGATGTTCCAGAACACGTTAGAACAGGTGGCGGTGGCCCGAAAATGCACTGTCTGACCGGAGGGAGTTTGCATTTTCTAGCGTTTTTGCTTCCTTTTTTGGCAATGAAAAAAGGAAGAGCCCAGCCGGCTTTAGGCGAAAACTGAGAATAATGCACCAATGAAAAAGGGTTTTTGCTGAAAATAAGGGCAACGCATTTTTACGCGTTTGCCCTGCCAGCCTATTACTTACCATACTGTACACACACATTCTTCGCCTCAGTAAAAAAGCGCAAAGCAGCAAAACCACCTTCGCGCCCCACGCCCGAGTTTTTGGTGCCACCGAAAGGCGTACGCAGATCACGTAACAGCCACGTATTGACCCAGACGATCCCCACTTGTATATCGCGTGCCAAGCGGTGAGCACGGCTTACCTGCTCCGTCCAAACCGTGGCGGACAAACCGTAGGGCGTGGCATTGGCCAGGCGTAGTGCTTCGGCTTCCGTAGTAAACGGCATGATGGTCACTACGGGACCAAAAATCTCTTCCTGATTGGTCCGGCAATCGGGTCCCAACCCCTCAATAATCGTCGGTTCGAGGTACCAGCCGTTTTCGTGTCCGGCGGGATGTACAGTGCGACCACCCGTTAGGATAGTGCCGCCTTCTTGCTGAGCTAATTGCAAGTAAGACTTGATCTTGTCGTAATGAGCTTGGGAAACAATCGCGCCCAGGTGAACGCCCTCTTCCGTAGGTGGACCGACTCGCAGCGCCCGCGTCCGAGCGACGAAATCCGCCTTAAAACGTTCATAAATCGACGCTTCTACCAGAATGCGGGACCCACACAGACAAATCTGTCCCTGGTTGGCAAAAGACGAACGTAAGGTAGTGTCGAGCATTTTTTCGTAATCGCAATCCGCAAAAATGAGATTGGGATTTTTACCGCCCATCTCCAACGATACCTTTTTGAATACCGGAGCAGCGGCCTTCGCAATTTCCGCTCCCACGCGGGTGCTGCCCGTGAAGGAAATGGCCTTCACCTGCGGGTGCCGAGTTAGCGCGGTCCCTACCCTAGTGCCTTCCCCGTGAATGATGTTGAGCACGCCGGCGGGCAGTCCCGCTTCCTGGCAAATCTCGGCTAACAGGTGTGCCGTCATCGGCGTTACCTCCGAAGGTTTGGCCACCACCGCATTCCCCGCCGCCAGGGCCGGAGCGATCTTCCAACTAAACAGATAAATTGGCAAATTCCAGGGCGAAATCGTGGCTACCACGCCCAAAGGCTGCCGCAGCGTATAGTTAATGGCACCCGGCATCGCGTGCGCTTCGCTAGCGAATTGGGTAATCGCCTGCGCGAAAAAGCGAAAGTTGGCCGCAGCACGCGGAATATCGACCTGGCGGGCCAACCAAACGGGTTTGCCGTTGTCCAGTGATTCAGCTTGCGCCAGGGCTTCGTGCTTCGCCTCGATTAGATCAGCAATCTTTGTCAGTATTCGGCTGCGTTCCCCCACCGAGCGGGCTGCCCATTCGGGAAAGGCAGCCTCGGCAGCGGTCACGGCTTGGTCGACGTCCGTACGGTCCGAGTTGGGTACCTGCGAATAAACGCTCCCCGTAGCCGGATTGTAGAGGTCCAGGTATTCTCCGGTGGCGGGTGCTCGGAATTGACCGTTGAGGTAGTTTCGGATGGGCGGCATCTTGCTAGTTTATCCTAACGGCAAATAAGCCACGGCTTTTATCTCAATCAACAGATTGGGGTGGGGCAACTGATGTACCGCTACCGTCGTGCGCGTGGGACCCGTTTCGTGGTTGAAAAACGTGCCGTATACCGTATTGTATTCCTTAAAATCTTGCATATCCACCAAGAAGGTAGTCACGTCAATTACGTGCGCGAGGTCGGCACCGACGCTTTGTAGTAATTCGCCGATGTTTTCAAGGACGGCTTTGGTCTGCGCTGCAATGTCGAGTTGCCAACTTCCGTCCGCTGCCTGGACCGCCCCCACGTGCGTATTATCGGGCCGCCGACTACTCGTACCCGATACGTAGATGAAATCCCCCACCCGCTTGACGTGGGGATAATTACCGAGTGGCCGCGCTTTGTTTTCCACAATTTTATTAGCCATGGTAAAGGGTATTTATAAATGATTAGAACTTACTTGAAACGTATAGCTTTGACCGGTTCAACGCGCGATACGAGATAAGACGGAACAATCAAAAATAGTAAAGTGACTAGTAAAGTCCCGAGATTGAGCAACAAAATCGTCATCCACTGTACCTTGATGGGCGCCACACTGAGGTAGTAGTTGGCCTCGTCTAAGGTGACGAAACCAAAGGTATCCTGTAGCCAACACAGCCCCAGGCCGATCAAATTTCCCCAGAACAAGCCCACCACCACAATGTAGCCCGCGTAGTAGAGAAAGACCTTGCGGATGGCCCAGTTGCCCGCTCCCAATGATTTGAGGGTACCGATCATATTGGTCCGTTCTAGGATGAGAATGAGCAGTGCCGTTACCATATTGATAATCGCTACGATGAGCATCAAGCCCATGATGACCCATTCGTTGACGTCTTGCAATTCGAGCCACTCGAAGATGGCCCGCATTCTTTCTTTGATGTTTTCAGCGGAGAGGCCCCGGTCTAGGTCGAAGTAGATCTCTTCGGTAAACGGTTCCAAATCTTCGATATCGTCAAGGAAGATTTCGAAGCCGCCTACTTCGCCGTCTTGCCACCGCAGAATCTGCTGGAGCCGCCGCATATCGACGATGGCAAATTCGCGGTCGTACTCCTCCAAACCCGTTTTGTACAGTCCTTTGACGGTGAAGCGTCGTTGCAGTTCTTCGTAGGCACTGGTCACGAAGAAAATGTCAATCTTATCTCCGATGTCTACCCGTAACCGATTAGCCGTAAATTCTGACAGCAGTATTCCTTTGTCTTCGGTGCTATCGCTGAGGTGCAGCGGCTCACCCGCTTGGAGGTAGCGTTGGAGGTAACTCCAGTCGAAATCTTCCCCAATTCCTTTGAGAACAATCCCCTCAATTTCGTCTTTGGCACTGATAATACCACTGTACAGAATGTAGGTTTGGATGTGTCGCACGCCACCTTTGGTCATTTTCTCTGTCTGTCCCCAGATCGGATCGTTGTCGATGTAACGGATGGGCCCCGTTTCGACGATGGATGGATAGAATTTCTGTTCCGTGGACAGCGGGTGAACTTCTGACCAAGAGCGGCTTTGTTGGTAATCCGCAATGTGGATATGCCCCCAAAAACCGA
>JBCDIR010000427.1:0-3854 GCA_038748735.1 Bacteroidota bacterium
AACTGACCCAGCTTGGCCCAATCCCGCGCGCGCAACCACGCGTAACTAGACCCCACCAAGTTACCCGCTTGGTCACACTCAAAATAGGGATCGTAAACACCCAGTTCGTTAAATAAGCTGTCTCGCCAAAGTGCGTAGTAAGCTCGTTCGTCGTAGTTGTCACTTAGCAAATCAGTCAGTAGATTCGTAGTGCCAGACGAGTATTCATACACAGTATTGGGCGCAAACTCCAACGGTTGTTTGGCAGCGTAAGCGGCCATATCCGCTTGCTCATAGAGCATCACCGTAGCGTCTGAGGTGCCGCCGTAGGCTTCGTTCCACGCTAGCCCACTATTCATGTGCAGTAGGTCCGCTAGCGCGATGGTCGAACGCTCATCGGTCCAGTGTTCAAAGAGTTGGGTTTGCTCCAAGCGTAATTTACCAGCTTTAACGGCTAGGCCAATCAGCGCGTTCGTTACACTCTTGGACATGGACCAACCCAGCAGACGTGTATCTTGGTCGAAGCCTTCCGCGTATTGCTCGTAGACTACGTGGCCGTCGTGGAGTACCACTACTGCCCGCGTGCCGCCTTGTGGCATGGGAGTGAAAGCCGCGTTTACACTAGCTTCCACTTGCGCCATATTTATCCCAGCAGGTAGCGTATCGTAAGTGGGAAATTCGGAAATGTTACGCCCCGTCGCGTTGGGATACGGGTCGGGTAGAGGAGCATTCTCCTCCGCGCGCAGTACACACCCGCGACCGGGAATAAAATGCGCTATTTTACGGGCCATACCCAGAAACGATGCCGTAACCGTTTTGGCGTCTTCGTCCAGCGCAAGCGTGGCGTAGGGCAAAGCGGAATAATCTAAGTCCGTTGCTTGAATATCGGCTAGTTCTCGCCCATGGATGTAGTGGCAACTACAAGCCATTTTAGCGGCGTAACCCGCGCCAACGCGGAGCAAGGGCTGTGCGTACCAAAGTCCGCCGATCACGGCAAGTAGTAGAAAAAGACCGAGCCATTTTAATATTTTCATGGTCAACGTATTGTTGGGTAGGTGGAAATAATTGTGTAAAGTTAAGCGTCGTCTTTACCCATCGCCGCGTGAGTTTTCGTAAACAAAACAAAATCAGCAGCCCATACCGATGCTCAATTAAAAAGCTGTCGAATATCCACTTCCTCCCCAGCTAAAATGCGTCCTTTCTCGTTGCGTCGCAAACGACTAGCGCCTAGTTTGGGATCGTGTTCGTACGCAATCACCCAATTCTCGGCCACGGCTTCTTCCAGCAAGCGTGCCTTTTCTCGCAAGGTTGCCAATGGTTGTACGTCGTAAGCCATCACGTAGGGCATCCGTACATGATAGCTAGCGGGTAGGAGATCGGCAGCGTAGACCAAGGTCTCTCCGTTTTGCTCAAAGATCGGTAGCATCATCGCTTCCGTATGACCATAAACGAAACGCACCCGAATACCCGGCAACCAGGGTAGGTCTTCTCGTTGTACGTCCAAAAATTGTAGACGCCCCTGATCTTGCAGCAGTGTAAAATTTTCTTTCAAAAAGGAAGCCGCTTCGCGGGCGTTTGGTTCTAGCGCCCAGCGCCAGTGAACTTCGTTGCTCCAGTAGGTAGCGTTCGGAAAAGTGGCAGTTGGTGCTCCACTGGCGTTGTAATGGATGGCACCACCCACGTGGTCGAAGTGCAGGTGCGTAAGAAAAACATCCGTAATGTCTTCGGGCTTAAGGCCATTCGCGGCTAGACTAGCGACGAGTGTATCACTGCCGTGCGGATGAAAATGCGAACGGAAGCGCGCATCCTGCTTGTTGCCGATACCCGTATCGACCACTATCTTACGGTCGTCGGTCTCCACCAGCAAACAGCGCATAGCCCAGGTACAAAGGTTGTGTTCGTCGGGCGGATTGAGGCGTTGCCAAAGTTGCTTAGGAACGACACCAAACATGGCTCCACCGTCTAGTTTGAAGTAACCGGTGGGAAGGAAAGTGAGTTTCATCATGTGGGTAAAGTACGGAAAATTGCGCGTTTACAACTCTAAGTTGAACCAGTCCGCCGTCCGCTTCATCGTCGGAATGGAACGGATGAGCGCGGTCAGTTGCTTCCAGTCATCGGCAAAGTCGAGGCGGTAATCCTCGTGCAGCTTTTCGATGAGTTTTTCAATTTTCAACGCTCGCTTCACCACGTAATCATTGAGCGTTCGTGCTTTCTGCGTAGAAAAAGAAGCGATGCGTTTCCCAAAGCGCTCCAAAGCCCGGTTGAGTAGGATAAAATTGAGGTAAACCTCTCCGTATTTGTCTTTGGTGGCCTTGATGTGTCGCGTAATTTCGGCGGATAGTGCCCGGAGTTCCAACAATAAATAGCCCGGCGAATAAAAGTACGTCTCGTAGTCTTCGAGGGTTTCGTCGATGTTGCGGGCTACGTCATTGCGACGCTCTTCTTGGGTTTCGGCCCCTTCCAGTAATTCGTATTCCAAGCGTTCTACGAGGGCCGCGTCCTTAGCCACGAGTCGGAAGAGGAGTTTGTCTTTCTCTCGGTCGGGCAACTGAGTGATGGCCTCTTTGAACTCCTTGGTAAGCTTGATTCTTGCCATGTGGTTGTGCTTTGGTTTAGGGTAGGTTGCCGGTTATTGCTGTTTGGGTAGTACTTCGCCCCTTCGTATCGCGTAGGTGTATCGGCTACGCCGGATGGAGGAGGCGCTTCCCTAGGTCGCGGGCGCAAACCGTCCACTCGTCCTACCGCTTGCCCCGCTTACGCAAATTCGCCCGGTAGATGGCGGCGTTACGATTGTGTTGCGCCAAGGATTTAGCAAAATTGTGAAAACCCGTTCCGTCGCCTTTTGCGCAGAAATAGAGGTAATCGTGGTCTTCCAAATTAAGGACCGCATCAATTGAAGAAATCGACGACATAGCAATGGGGCCCGGTGGCAGACCCGCATATTTGTAGGTGTTGTAGGGAGAGTCGATGCTCAGGTGGTAGTTCGTGACGCGGGGGGTATTAAAATCACGAGTGGCAAAGACTGCCGTGGGGTCAGCCTGCAACAGCATACCTTTTTTGATACGATTGTAATACACACCCGCCATCCGCTTTTTTTCACTGTTTTGCAGTGTCTCCTTCTCAACGATGGAGGCTAGGGTGTAGACCTCGGCTGGCGTTAAGTCCATTGCTGCGGCTTTGGCCAAACGGCCGTTTTGGTTCCAGAAGTTGTCGTGTTCTTTTTGCATGCGGGCCACGAAATCGCGGGGACTACTGTTCCAGTACAATTCGTACGTATTGGGAATGAACAGCGTCATCAAAGTCTCTTTCGTATAGCCCAAGGAATCAATAAACAGTTCGTCTTGTAGCAATTGGGCGATGGCTTGCGAGTCGGGTTCAATGAAGCGAGCGGCTTTAGCGGCTACGTTGATTGGTTCGCGTTCCGTCGTGAGCACCACCTGCACGGGGCTACGGGGACCGTTGCGTAACAAGCGAATCATATCCAACAACGTACTCCCCGCTGGAATCTCAAAACGTCCAGAGCGCATGGGTTCCTTGCGGTAATTCATCCGCTCGGCCAGTAGACCAAAGCTCTGGGCGTCCGGTATCAGTCCTTGCTCGTTTAGTATATCGACCACTTCCTCGTAGGAACTGCCCGTGGGAATTTCCACCACCACGGCACCAGCAGACGCCGGAACGACTTCGGGTCCCAACACATTATAATAAGCATACACTCCTAAGCCCAGGGCAAGGAGGAGCAGAAAAAAGACTAATCGCAACAACGTTTTCATTTATGTGGTGTATTCTGCCACAAAGAACGCAAATTTTAGGATGCATTTCAAAACGTCGCATTGCCCGAATAAATCGGTTTGCTAAACTTCCAAAAGTTTGGTAAA
>JBCDIR010000428.1:0-3850 GCA_038748735.1 Bacteroidota bacterium
AATAGCAGGGCTATTAAGGCGAGTACGGTACGAAAAATAGCGACAAAAGGGCGATTTTAGGCATTGTGAGATGTTTTTAAACAAGTTCAATACAAATATAGAGCAGCGACGGATATTTCAAACATCCTTAACGGCTTTTAACGGCCTTTAACGGATTCACAACGTTCTGTATCTAGTAATGCACTCTGCAAGACCGTACCCAAGTTCCCCATCCGAAAGCCGAGGCCTACCGCTTGGACGGGGCAGTACGTGCTGTCCCAGGGAATGGTCACGACCAGGCGGCTGCTATCTGGCGGGATGGCGCGACGGGTGGGGGGTGGCAAATCGAGGAAGCGCCAGTTTTCAATCCCTTTTTCAAGGAGTAGCGACAATCGAAAATCAGCCGACGGGTGGTCCCAGTAGACGGTGTCTGGATAGGGATTATAGATGGTAACGGAGACGGGCTGGGTCGGCGCGCGCTCCTCCCAATCTTCTGGTGACCAGTAAATTTGCAACGGGTCCAGCACCGGAAAGTTATCCAGTGCCACGGCGCCGTAGCGGCGTTTACCGTAGGTGAGTGGGGTGAGGTCGGGGTGATTCCAGCCCGAATTCCCCACGTAGTAGACCGCTTGCTGGTGGAGTTGCTTGCCCTCTTCCATCCGCAGGTCATACTGACTGGGGCGGTAGTGGATATTGGTGAAAGTCCAGGCTGGGTGACCCGCGTAGAACCGTACGAGGGAGGCATCTCGGTAGGAGTTCTCGAAAACAATGGTCCGTTCTCCGGCCCGTTCGACCAGGTCTTGCGTCCACTGGCGGTGTTCAAACTGGGTGTCCAGTGCTGCGGGTAAAGGAATGACATCCAGCGCTAGCCAGACACGCGCCACTACAAAGAGGATGGCCGTAGCACCTCCGAGCCGCAGCAGGTTGCGGGTAAACCGCGCCCTACCCAGCGCGTAGTGGTAAATGCTGTACACAAATCCAATACTCAAAACAGCCGTCCAGTGGGCTTCGGTGCTGCCCTTGAACGTACTGTTGAGAAAAAACACCCAAAAGCCAATACTCACCCAGCGAAAAGCTCGCAGCAGGACATCATCCTCCCGTTTTAAACCAAATAGAGCCAGGAACGTAAGCGGAAAAATAAGCGGCCCGGCTACGACCAGTTGATTTAACACAAAACCAATCGTATGTCCAATTTCGTACGGGTCCTGCCGCCCGATGAGGTGGTAACGGAAAGTGGGAAAATCGTGGAGGTATTGCCAGTACAAGTGCGGGACAAACAGCGCTGCGCCAAAAAATCCTGCTAAGTAAAACGACGGTTTTAACCACAGCTTTCGATTACTCAGGACCGTGAAAAAGATAACTAAAATACCGTGGTACTTGCCGTAAAGCATCAAGGACATGATGCCGCCCCAGAGGAGGGCGTTGGTCCAGTTAGGCTGTTGCCAAAAACGTCGATACGCCCAGAAAAACCAAACGGCTCCGCACAGCAGCGGTCCGTCCGGAGTCGTGATGAACCCGTAGACTTGAAAGAGCGGCATGGCCAGCATGGCCACCGCGAACAGGAGGAAACGATCGCCCGCCTTGGGCCGATCAAGCAGTAGCCACATGCCATACCACGACAGGCCACTTACGAGTACGTTGAAAAAACGCAGCCCCAGCTCACCCGGCAGCCAGTTGCCCATACTAATGAGCAGCGCCACCAGCGGTGGATGGTCGAAGTAACCCCAACTCAACTGCTCGGCGTAGAAAGCGTAGTAGGCTTCGTCAGCGTCCAAGCCCGTAGTGGTGGCCTGCCAGAGGTTGAGTACTACCCAGGCGGCCAACAAGCCATAAATATTCAAGCGTTTCAACTGCTGCATCATGGTCGCAAAGAAACGGGAAATTTCAGAAGACCTCCGCGCCAGGACGTCAAATTAGCCAGGATAGGACGCTAAAAAACGCCACAATAGTCCCAAGGCGCGGTTGGCCGTGTACTGAATGTTTTTCGCCCGGTCCTTGGTGCCATTGAGTAAGAAAGTCTCCACGCGCTCGGCATTACCCACCGCTATCCAGATGGTGCCGACGGGCTTGTCGGGGGTGCCGCCGCCCGGTCCGGCTATCCCCGAGACGGCGATGGCCAGATCAACGCCCAGCGTTTGTAGAGCACCTTGTACCATAGCGATTACCGTTGCTTCGCTGACCGCGCCTTGGGTGGCGAGCGTCTCAGTGGGTACGCCCAAGAGCGACTCCTTGATGCGGTTATCGTAAGCGACGATACTGCCCTGGAAGTAGGCCGAAGAGCCGGGAATGAGCGTAATTTGGTGGGCAATGAAGCCTCCGGTACAGCTTTCGGCGGTACCCAGGGTGAGCTGACGGGCTTTGAGCTGTTCGCCAACTACGGCGGCTAGTGGTAGCGTTCCTTCGCCAAAAATATAAGCACGCAGTCGGTCGCGGATGGCATCGCCGTGGGTTTGGAGTTCCGTAGCCAGTTGGGTAGCGTCTGCGTGACGGCCCGTCAGTCGCAGCCGTACGCGTCCCAGGCTGGGCAAGTAAGCGAGTTTAATATGGGGAGGGAGTGCCCCTTCCAAATCTTCGATCAGGGCTGCCAAGCGGGATTCGCCTTCTCCCACCGTCAACAAGGTGCGGTGGGCGATGGGCGTTACGTCGAGACGCTCCAGCAGGCGCGGTATCACCTCGTGCTCTAGGAGGTACTTCATCTCGTAGGGTACGCCGGGCATGCTGACCACTATTTTGCCCTCGTGCTCCATCCACATGCCGGGGGCCGTTCCCATTTTGTTGGTCAACAAAGTGGCGTTGGCGGGCATGTAGCACTGTTCGCGGTGAGCGGGGGTTGTCTCGCGCCCGAGGCGCTGAAAGAAGCGTTCGATGCGCTCCCAGGTATAGTCACTGAAGACCATTTCGACCCCAAAAAAATCGGCGATGGCTTTTTTAGTTACGTCATCTTTGGTGGGGCCCAAACCGCCCGTCAATAGCAAAACGTCGCTGTGCTGGAGACCCGTTTGCAGTGCGTGTTGAATTTCTGCTAAAGTATCCGAAATGGTGAGTTGTCGGAAGACCTCCATCCCGTTTTGGTTGAGGGCCTGCGCCATCCACGCCGAGTTCGTGTCGACCACTTGGCCGATTAGTAACTCGTCACCGATGGTGATAATGCTGATTTTGCTCATAAGCGGAGTAGGTAATTGAATCCTACCCTAACTAAGCCAAAGCACGGTAGATTTGTTTACGGTGATGCTGAAAATGCGCATTAAAAAACAATAACATCCCTTCGATGGACAGGCGACCACCGAGGGGGTGCTTATAGACTTGTTTATCTAAGTATTCTTCGTCAACGGTGGCCAGAAAGCGCGCTAGTTTTTGTCGCTGATGCTGGTATTTCTGCGCTACGTTGTCCAGTTCGTCCGTAGCGGGTAAAGCGCTGCCAGCAATGAATTTGGGCGCTTTGGCTTTGAGTGGCGATTGCAGATAGGTGGTGACAATTTTGGAACGTACGCTAGCGGTCAGGCCGGCTTTAGGTAGCTTGGGTTTGAAACTCAGTTTCTTCTCGCAGTACTGGCGGGAAAACTGTTCGGATAGTTGCAGATGGTTGAGCACCTGCAACGCGCTCCAACTTCCTGGTGCGGGCACCCGGTTGAGTTGGGCACTGGTGTAGTTAGCCAAATCTTTGAGCAGTTCGTTGAGCTGTAGATTGAGTTGCTGTAAGTGGCGTTCTAAAATGTTACGCATAAAAAAGTAGTAGTGCGATTAAAAACGCTTGGAAGGTAGCGACTTTATTTATCACCTCCAAGGTTGACGTTACAATTCAAGAACTTTACCTTTTGAATTAGTCATTTTCAATTGGTTGAAGTGTTTTTACTGGTTTATTAAGAGGAAG
>JBCDIR010000429.1:0-3844 GCA_038748735.1 Bacteroidota bacterium
CCCACGGCGGAGGATTGCGATGACAATGACTCTACTAATACGAACTCCAACGTCAACGACGCGGACTGTGACGGTGTACCGAGTGACATTGACTGTGACGATACGGACCCAACGGTGACGACGACGAACGTAGGCGATGCGGACTGCGACGGTGTGCCGACGGCGGAGGATTGTGACGATAATGATTCCACCAACACGAACTCGAACGTCAACGACGCGGACTGTGACGGTGTACCGAGTGACATGGACTGTGACGATACGGACCCAACGGTGACGACGACGAACGTGGGCGACGCGGATTGCGACGGCGTCTCTACGGCGGAGGATTGCGATGACAATGACTCTACTAATACGAACTCCAACGTCAACGACGCGGACTGTGACGGTGTACCGAGTGACATCGACTGTGACGATACAGACCCAACGGTGACGACGACGAACGTAGGCGATGCGGACTGCGACGGTGTGCCGACGGCGGAGGATTGTGACGATAATGATACCACCAATACGAACTCCAACGTCAACGACGCGGACTGTGACGGTGTACCGAGTGACATGGACTGTGACGATACGGACCCGACGGTGACGACGACAATTGGCTCTACTTGTGACGACAACGATCCTTGCACCACCAATGAGGTGTTGGATGCGGACTGCAACTGCGTTGGGACACTACTGACTTGCGCAACTGGCCCAACCACCACCCAAGCTTGTGACGACAACAACCCCAATACCTTTGACGACGTATTAACGATCCTCGACTGCGACGGCTCCATTTGCGAACCGTGTATGGGCATTCCTTGCCAGACTATGGCTATTATTCAAGACATTGACAACCCCATTCCCTGCGACCAAATTACGGGTGGGGTAGGGGTGATGCTTTCTGCCGAAGGTTCTACCCAAGGGCCGGGCATTGACTATCAGTGGACGTTTAACGGTGCCACGGTGGGTAGTAACGTGCTCAGTGTTGAAGTTTTTGACGAGGGAGTCTACACGCTAACTGTCAGCGACGCTAATGGCTGTTTAGATTCGGACCAAGTGGAGGTTGTCTTCAGTGATGCGGAGCTAGTGCCCGTCATCACAGTCAACGCAGAGAGCTGTGCAGGTTTCAACGATGGCTTCATCAGCGTGGATACCGTTGCGGGTGGCGAAGCACCCTATTTATACAGCTTTGACCAAGCAGCTTACACCCCTACGAACGTGGCGGGACCACTCGCACCGGGTACGTACAGCGTGGGCGTGCAGGATTTAAACGGCTGCGAAGTCATCCTTGATGTGCAAGTTGCCGCAGCGCCTTTCCTCGTGCTGGACCTAGGACCTGATGAGATGATTCGCTTGGGCGACAGCCTGCAGCTATCCATTGATGCCAACTTCGCTATTGATACCATTCAATGGACGGCGGTAGAAAGTATCAGTTGTACCGATTGTGACAAACCCATCGTCCGGCCAACGGTGACGACGACCTACCAAGTGACGGTGACGAGTACGAATGGCTGTGTACTTACGGACGAAATCACGATTTCCGTTGATGGAGAAGTCTACATCTATATTCCTGACGTCTTCTCTCCCAATGACGATGGTATCAACGATGACTTCGAGATTTATCCGGGTATCCGATACGAGCAAATCCGACAGTTCACCATTCTTGACCGCTGGGGAGATGTCGTTTTTGACGAAGCAGCTATCCCGTTTGGGGAAGCTATCCCTGCTTGGGATGGTAAAGCGCGCAGTGAACAAGCCCCAATCGGCGTCTACGTCTATTTTGTTGAAGTAGAATTGGCCGATGGGCGTGTGGAAGTGTTGACGGGGGAAGTGTTGTTGTTGAGGTAAAATATAAGATAATATTTACTAGATGTGCCCTAGTCGAGGAAATTCGGCTAGGGTTTTTGGTCTTAAAATTCGACTAAAATCAAACGTTCTGCCACCTTTTTCGTAATTTTATAGTTCAGAATGAGCTAATGCTGTAATGACCTAAAAAAATAGTGGCTCCTGGTAATTGTATTACTGGTGGTAACTCCCAGTAGATCAATTGTTTGTTATTTATTTTATTATCAAAGTAATCTCATGTTGAAGCAAATCCTACTCTTTCTCTCCGTATCGTGCTTGAGCTTTGGTCTGGCGGCCCAGACCCTAGAGTGCAACAGCACCAATGCCTCTGCTCCCGGCAACTGGGACAACAATTACCCCACTGGGGATGGTTTTGGTGCCTGGAACTTATCCTCTTCGGGTAGCAGCGCTGGACAATTCGTTTTTGAGTCTACCTCCAATGGGGATGGGGACACGAATTCCGACGGTGACATTGATACAAATAATCGTTCCTTCGGAATGTTTGCCAATAGTGGTGGTGTATCCAACGCGGTCCTCCCTTTCGCTATTCCGATGATGATGAACTCCACCTTTTCCCTGAAAATGGATAACGGCGGGATAGACGTAGGGGGTACCGTCGGTTTTGGACTTCAAAACAGTAGTGGTGAAAACCTAGCGGAGTTCTATTTCCGTAATGGAGAAGCTGACTACAAAACCAATGATGCTGCGGGGGAACAAGGTACCGGCCTCAACTTTACGGACGAAGGGCTTATGTTGACCTACACGCTTACGAGTGCTACTACTTACACACTCAATATTATGCTCTTGGATGGTAGCGGCACACTGACCTATAATGGTACATTGAACAATCCTGCGGGCGGGCAAACGATTAGTCAGGTACGTCTCTTCAATGCCAACGCAGGCTTTGACGGAGAGCGTAATCTCTACTTCAATACTTTCGAGATTTGCCACGAGCCTATCGTGTCTTGTATGGTGACCAATATTACCGCTGGTGCGCAAACGGCTTGCAATTCGGCAGATAACACCTACACCCAGGAGGTGACGGTGTTTTACCAAAATGCACCTACTTCTGCTACGGCTATGCTGGACGTCAATGATCAGCAATTCACACCCACGGGAAGTCCCCAAACGGTAACGCTGACGGGCTTAGACTCGGATGCGCAGTCCGTTGACGTAACGGCCAGCTTCACCGAAGGGCCCACTTGCGAGCTGACGGTCACTGATCTCTTCACGGCACCGGCAGCTTGTCCGCCTTGTGTTATGCAGTCGATCACCGCTGGGGCGCAAACGGATTGTCAATTTCTCACCAATACCTATACGCAAGAGATTACCGTAACCTATATCAATCCACCGAGTACGGGATTCTTAGATATTAACGGCAATCTTTTTGCCATTACGAGTAGCCCACAAACCGTCATTCTCGGCGGCCTGGACTCCGATGGACAAGTCGTGGATGTTACGGCAACTTTTACTGATGATGCCTGCCCCTTGACGGAAACGGCGCTGTTTACTGCCCCAACTGGTTGCTTGGCCGAATCTAACTGTAATGGCGATGATGCCAGCAGCCCCAGCTACCAAGATGGCTGGCAAACTGGCGACGGCGATGCGCTGGTTTTTCAGCCTTGGATATTTGGTATCGGAAATCCTGATCCTAGTCAGGGTGGATTTTTCCGCGCTACTTCCACCGAAAATGGAGACGGTGATACTAATGCGGACGGCGATATTGATGATGGCGGTACGGCACTCGGAATGTACGCTAATAGCGGCAATGGTGTAGAAGCAGTTCGTCCTTTTACTAATCCGCTTGAACCTGGTCAGATTCTAACCTTTGATTTTGATAATGGCTGGGTAGATGGCGAGCAAGTTGGTTGGACCCTACTGGGCGTGGGTTCAGAAGAGCTGTTATCATTTGGATTCGAGGCAGGTGATGCCACCTATGCTATCAACGATGGAAATGGCCTCCAGTCCACCGCCATTCCGTTCTCTGATGAAGGTTTTGTAATAAGCCTCATCCTAA
>JBCDIR010000430.1:0-3843 GCA_038748735.1 Bacteroidota bacterium
CAGCGGTAGAGGCGCTCCATAGTCGAAATATCCTCCAGCTTGTAGGTGGCTTCGATGAGATTATCGAAATTTTCGTGGGAAATGGTGCGGTCGTAATTGGGAGCGTATGCTAGGTATTTGTTTTCGTTGATGGAATACGCAATACCCAGTACTGCCGCCAGCGATGCTACCATCAGTAGCGGTTTGATGAGCCGCCAACGAAAAACAAAATAACCCGCCGGAACGGTGAGTAGGGCCAGGTAAGCCGCCCGCGTGTAGGAAAAGTAAACCGCCACCACTATAAAACCAGCGAAGCCCAGCAGAAAACGGCGGACAAACCGACCGCGCGCGTAGGACCAAGCTACGAATAGCAAATAAGGAAAAAATAGACTGAGCTGGGCTGCATAACTCACGTGATTGCGCTGAAAAGGGTGCATGATACTGTGGATTCCCATAAAGTGAAATCCCAGCAACGCGTGCCGTACAAAAATGATGATGACCATTAAGGCGTAGCCGCTGAAAAACACCCAAAAGAACTTACGAAAGTCCGCAGGACTACGTACTAAATAGGCCGTCAACGCGAAGAAGGTAACGACGTACCATACTTTAGCCAGCAAGAACTTAACGGAGACTAAGAACAGGTCGGAGGTGAGTGTCGTCACGCCAATCCACCCCAGGTGCAACAGCAACAGCAGCGTTAACGGATGTCGCAAAATATCCAATGAAAGCCGTCCTAAGTTTCGTAACACAAACAGACTGAACAGCCCCATCAGCCCTACCATCAACGGCTCCGTGGGTAGGTCCGTACCCAAGCCACCCGGCAAGTAAACCTCCGTGGAGAACGGTAAAGTGAACAATAGCAGCCAGTAAAACCAGCTAAAGTCAACCAGCGCCACCGCCACGGTAACGAGCGCCACCGGGATAAGTAGTAGCAGGTATTCTTCCGTGCCAATAGCCAGAAAAACGGAACCGAGTACCAGCAGTAGGTAAGCTAGCAACCATTCCCCGTGCGTCGGCAGTTGGAGGCGTTGTTGTATGTAGTGCCAAGCCTGGGCCACGATTAACGCTCTTGGAAAATTTGCTGCCAGTCTTGGTCGCGGAAGGCTTCGAATAAGAAAATACCAATGAGGGCAAACAGCAGGGTTATGAAGACCGAACCCACGACGATCAGGGCGCGAAATGGCCGTGATTTGATGATGGGTACCGCCGCTTCTTCCACGAGGAGAATTCCGGGAGTATCCGAGCCATAAACGGTGCGGTACTGCTTCAGTTTTTCCTGATCGGCACTGAGCGCTTTGTTGGCTTCTTGGTACTGGCGGGTAAAGAAGAGCACGCGGGAAACGCCTTTGTTGAAGGACTGTAATTTCTTGTTGATTTCGGTCAACTGGGTCTCCAAGCCTGCGATGCGGACTTCGTAAATGGACACCGAATCGCGGTAACGTGCCTTTTGCGCAAAGGCTTCCCGTTTGGCCTGGGCTTCTACCAGTTTACTTTCGATAGCTGCCAGCTTTCCGGTTATTCCTTCTGACTGTGATTCGGTATTGAAAATACCGTAATTATTGCGCAGTCGCTCCAGCGTATCCGACAGCGTAGCCAGTTTTGCTTCTTTGGCCCGGATGCCTTCTTCGTAGGTCTGGATGGTACGACTTTGAGCTTTTTTACCCAAGTCGATGACCATTGCGTTGATCTTCTCGCGGGCGGCGCGGGTCATCTGTGCAGCTTGTTCGGGATTTTTATCCTCCACGCTCAGCTGAATGGCATCGCGTTTGGTCTTCATCACGTCGTACAGGCCACGAAAATGGCGGCGCACGTAGTGTTTCCCCTTCGGACTGTCGGCATCAATATCGTAGTAGGTGTACAAATCAAAAGAATCCACTAAGTAATCTACTAAGAGGTCAGATTCACTGATGGTCATCAGGCGGTCGATATCGTCTTCGTTACCGTATAATTCCGGCGCAATCATTCCCTCGCCAAACAACAATTCGGGCGTGCTTTGGTCCGGACTGACGGCGTAAAAGACGGTGGTAGATTGATAATATTCCGGTAATAACAATGCTATTAGCGCACTACCTGCGGCTGCGACAAGTAGGGCAGTGATCAACAGTTTTCGCCAATTGAATACGGTACCCAAGAGCTGGAGCAAGTCTGTCTTGGGCGCTGTTGCAGTAGATGAGGTTGCTTTTTCGTTCGGAGCAGTCATTTGCTTACTTTGGTAAATCGTGCAAAAGTAGTAAAACCTAGGTGCTATACCAGTTTACGGGTTACAAAACGAACGCTCGGAAGTGTTTTCTACTTGTGGTTAACCCAAATTTAACGCTTGCTCAGAAAGTCTCACTGGTGAAGGTCTCTGACCTGAGAAGTCCAACTCGCCCGGCAAGACTACTGCGGAATAAGCCTACACTTTCCACAACTATCTTCCGATGCTTACGAGCCGGTTTTAGCTCGTGCTAAATCTAACCAAGTTCGCAATTCCAATAGTTTAAAAACAAACGCTAGAACCAGCCCGGTGACCAATAGCAACACAAACCCTAACCACCACGGCAACGGCCAGGTTGCTGAGAGTAAACCGTAGCCCGCCCCGCCAAGTAGCAGCACGAAACCTACAAAGCGCCCGATGAGTTCCGGTTGAACGTGTAGTTTCATGATGCGGTAGGCTAACCATATCTGCCCCAGCGCGGCTATGGCTTGTGTCCAGAAGGTCGCCTGCGCAGCTCCGACGGCCCCCGCCCGGGGAATGAGCCACGCGTTGAGGATGATATTGAGCGGTATACTACTCGCAAATAGTATATTGAGCGGACGTAGACTCGCGTTAGCAGCCAGTAGGGAACCGTAAACGTAGGCCACGCTCATAGGGATAAATCCGAGCATGAGCCAGCGCAGGATGTCGCCCGTGTAAGCGCTACCGTTTTCGTACAGCGATTCCATAATCGGAGTCGCAAAATACCAGCAACTTATTCCTAAGGTGATGGACCCCACGCCGAGTGTGCCCACTCCTAAACGCACGAGTGGCCGCACCGATTCGCCCGTTTGTAGTAAGCGCGCAAACATGGGTAACAACAAACCCGCCAGGAGATAACCCGCGATATTACTAGCGTCCAACAAGCGAAAAGCCGACGCGTAGCGATCTGCTTCCACCGCCCCCTCCGCCAGGAGTTTTTCGATCATAATCGCATCCAAACGCGTGTAGGCCGTCATTAAAAATACGACCAACGCAAAGGGTAAACTCTGTCGCAAGATGGCCCGGGTTTTGGCCCAACTGAAAGCCGGACGCAGCCGCGTCAGCCTTGGCCACAGCAAGCTTACAATAACGATGATGCTGAGACTATACGCCAAGGTATGGGCCAAGATGAACCAAGTCAGTTGGAAGGACGACCGCCACGTAGGCCACAACAGCACTGCCCCAATCAACACAAGCAGGAGTTTGTCCAGTACCGATACCCAACTGTCCAGTCGGTACCACCCCAAACCCGAGAGATTTGATCGTAAAAACACGACGCCCGTCTGCAAAACTTGATTAAAAGCAATACCAAACAGCAGCCACCATTCGAAGGAGGATCGAAAACCCCACAGCCAGCCCAAACCGACGGTCAATAACACGAAACCTAGCCCCAACAATAACCTTAATCCCAGCAAGTACGGCAAATACTTGCCCAAAAGCTGCCGCGATTGGGAAAGCGTCCGCAGATTGTACTGTTGTAACCCCAAGTCAGCCACGATTTGGAAGAGAAACGCAAAGTTGTACAGGGTAAAAAAGAGACCGTACTCGCCTTCGGGTAGCACGTTCTGTACCGTTCGGTCGATGCCAAAAAGGTAGATGCACTTGACGACTAAGTTCAAGCAAACGATGAGTAAAGCATTGCCGGC
>JBCDIR010000431.1:0-3837 GCA_038748735.1 Bacteroidota bacterium
ATTCCACGTCAGCGTAAACTCCTCTGTGATCTGGTACAACGCAGACCCGACCCCGCTCTGGATGAGCACTGGGATTTTTTGGACCACACGGCGGTAGATAGTGACACGGCTGTGGTGGGTTCACAGCTTTATCAATCTTTTCGGAATGGAGATTACCGACTAGAAGATATTCCCCGGGTTGGTATGGGCCGCCTAAGGGATTACTTTCGTGCCATTGTAGACGACCAACATACGGGGCCGCCAGCGACGGAGCGGCAGCGCGCGGAGTACGCTATTTTGAAGTCTTTTTTCAATATAGAAGAAGATTTCTACATGTCCTTACCGCTGGTGCTTTTCGGGGAGTTTGACGGTATTCTTCACTTTATTTATTCCGCTGAGGATGCTAAGCGCCTTGGGTCTCGTACGCCCGCTGGTCTCATTCGTTCAGCGAGTGGAATGATCGAGACGCAGATTTTGGAGTGGGATTTAGTCGGGCGGAACCCCGAAAAGTCCAAGGCCATTATGATGCCGATGGAGCAGTCGTTTTACGAGAACGTTAATCGTAACCCGATTCTTCAGCAGCTAGAATTTCAGGAATACTACCGCAAATATTTTGGTTTTTACCAAAAACGGATTCGCTTCAACGACGACATTATCCACTCTAAGGTACACCGCCCGTACCTTAAAGCAGCGATTACGTCGATTATGATCGACTCGTTTGCGCACAACGTCAGTGCCCACAGTTTGGTCGCGCTGAATTGGTGGTTCAAGCAGCGCGCTGAAAACTTGCGGCAATCCCAACGGCAACACCGGCAAGAAGCGACGGAGACAAAAGAAATTATTGCCACTTACGTTCCCGAAGGCTACGACCAAGACCGCATCACGGACCTATTGGCCCCCTGGATAAAAGGCATGTTTGTGCGCAATGCTGATCCGGAGTACGACTTAGTTAATTTTCCGGGGCCACTAGCGCGCGAAATTCAACCACTGCTTAAGTACTTGATGCAGAAAGGGGCTTTTTGGAGTGGAATTGCCCGCGATAATCATTTTGGCGGCGAGAGTGCCTCCGCTTTTGACGTGCTGTGGGGAGACTTCATCAATAACCCGTTGTATCTGGGGACGATTGCGAAGTCAGAAGCGATTCATAAAATTCGTTTTCGCATCATCTTTCATGCTGCGGAGTACGACCCTACCGAAGCGGATGGGCTACTGCGTAAGCCCGCCGTTACGGATGGTATATTTGTCGAGGTAGATCTGAAAAACCGCCGTTCGCCGCTCACGCAAAATGCCGAAGGTGTAGAAGTATACCGCTACGCCGATGGCCGGGAGTTACCTACCCGTACCTACCCGGAGTTGCTGGAAATGAGCGACTTCGTAGCACCGGGCTCCGCTTACGAAGAGGTCAAGAAAGCATTACAAAACTGTCGACTATTTTTTCCCGGCGAGGTAGTAGGTCGCCACGCATTTTTTACGCTCATCGAAAATAAAATCCGCAACGTCAAGCACTTCAAAGACGAGGTGCTACAAGATATGCAGGAAAACGGTTTGGAACTTTGCCTCAGCTTTCAGGAGCGACGCGTACACCACACCCTTGATACTTTTGCGCTGTACCGAGTGGGGATATGGTTAACGGGTGCAGTACCTTTATTTATGAAAAATGGCCAGTCCATTACGCACGTTCGCAAGGCCGGTTTAGAGCGGGGGATCATGGACGAGAGCACGTTTGCGCCACGCTTGGGAGGCAGTTCACAAGACAAACTGTGCGCGAGCATGTTATTCAATAACTTCTTTTTGCGCGTACAGCATGGTGATCAGAACGAGTTGCGCGATCAGACGGAAGATACCGCGCGCGACCGCCTGTACTACCCCTGGATCATACCCGCAGCCGGACCCGTTGACGACTTCCACGCTGATTTGGATTCCAACCTTTCTCCGGAAGTTTACCAGCAATTAGTAGGCCAGCACTGCCAAGCAGGGAAGGGCGTTCTCAAAAAGTATTTCCACATCTGGAAGGCAGCGGATATTCACGAATTAAAGTCGGGTAATGCGGTAGATCTAACGTGGGATAATTTAGCACGCTTCAAGTTTGTAGCCATCACACCGGAGAACAGCGCCGCAGCTAACCGATTACGGGACGAAGTGCGAACCCAAGGCGTTTTGCGCGTTATCGACCAGCATTTATCCCCCGCAACAACGGATAACTACGCAGCCATACACGCAGCTTATCAAGTTTGGCTACGCTCCTGGGCGGGCAAGCTGAGTTCAACGATTCAGCTGATGATCGATAATGCGATTATCGGTCAGTTTGTCTATCGACCCGCTAGTGAACAGGTATTGCGTTACGAACCCGTTTGGGAACTGGATAGTCAGGTGAAATCAGGCACCCACGTTACCCAACAGTTACACATTGCCCACGGCGGGGACAGTGAGGACGTAAGATTGTTACGTTACCGAAACCATGGGGTGTACGCCAGTTATTTCCGAGCTGCTTTGACGCCTAACCAACCACTGAGTACTAAGGCGAAGGCGCGGATGGCGGAGTTCTTCGAAGTGCTCATCACCCGTATTTCAATTTTCGACAGCCGTGTTTTTCACCGCTTGGGCAGTTCGAGTCGTCGGCAAACGCTGTCGGACCAATTACTGTTGCACGTCTATGATGAGGCCAGCGAAAACGCTGCCGGTCAAAATTGGCTATCCGAATGGGAAGCTAAGAAAGAGTGGGTCATTAAGCAAAGTCATTTTTTAGTACTTCACCTGTCTTTTATTGAGAAGATATTGGTTACAAAATACGCCGACCACCCCACTTACGGAGAAGAAAATGTGGGACTATTTATTCAAAAAGAAATCATTCCGTACGCATTAGGTACCAACGGTAAAGTGCGGGATAACTTCACGCTGGTTATCACTACGGGGCGGGGGCGCACCAAGTGGTGGACGCGTTTGGTGGACGAAGTCGACTACCAGCCGTTTCAACGGTTTACGTATTTCCGACCGGTAGAATCCATTATTTCGGCCATTGAAGATGCCATCAGCCGCAAGGACGATTTGGCGATCAAGTACAATTTGGTAAAAGTCATGTTTGGCTCCTAAATTCGTAGCGATGGCAAGAAAAATGATTATCGTCTGGTCGTGGGAGCGTTCGGGTATGGGAGAAGGCACCTGGACAACAGAAGGCAATACCGCTAACAAAGATGGCTTGATTGCCGTTGACTGGTTGGCTAGTACCAGCAACATGGCTCGTTTACAGTTGAGGGCGACACAAGAATTAGAGCAGGGACACGAAGTCTTGCTTTTTTTACACCGTCAACACGGATACCAGCAGGACCATATCGCTGAATTGGTACAAAAAACGGATATACGCGAGGCGGGCACTTCGTTTAAGTGTTTTCTGTTTGGCGAAGGAGCTGACCCGATCTATTTAACGCAATCGCCACGGGGGTTACTAGGTACAGCGGGTACGCTGAGCGCGAACGTCATTTTTGAGGACGAGATGTTAGCCATTACCTCCATTGCTGATTTCAACACCCGCGAACTCAAAGCCGCTCATTACAATTACGTTTGGCAAACGTACACGTCTGCTTTTGAACAGCGAATTTTTCAGCTGAAAGCGGACTTGCTGCAGGCGGTATTCACAAGTTCGGGCAAGGCTGTCTTTGGGCCGGGGGAGGTGTATAATTTGTTGCGCCAAGCAGAACAGCGTGAATTATTATTACGCTTACTGAGTTTTACGGGGCGCATTAGAAAAGATTCAGATTTAGCAAGAGAAATTCGTATCTTTGAACGTAATAGCAACAAATCACTTACCTTCGACGAAACACCCCAACACCATAAAAAAACCAACCCAAAACCACAACCAAA
>JBCDIR010000432.1:0-3826 GCA_038748735.1 Bacteroidota bacterium
CAGAAATGTAGGGCTCGCGTACGCGATCTAGTACCGTTGGTTCGGGTAATTCTGTCGGGTTGCGTACCGTTAGTTCTGTTTCAGGATCACGTTTGGTGTAAGCATAATAACTTACGTTGGGCACCGTTGTGATGACATCCTGGTTGAACTCTCGCGCCAGGCGCTCCTGGATGATTTCCAAGTGCAACATGCCTAAGAAGCCACAACGGAAGCCAAAGCCCAGTGCCGCCGAAGACTCTGGCTCGAAGACGAGGCTAGCGTCGTTGAGTTGGAGTTTTTCTAAACTATCGCGTAGGTCCTCGAAGTCATCGTTGTCCAGCGGGAAGATACCCGCAAAAACCATCGGTTTGACCTCCTCGAAACCCTGAACGGCCTCGGCGGGGTTATCAATTTTCGTAAGCGTGTCTCCCACCTTGATTTCGGCGGAGCGCTTGATACCCGTAATGATGTAGCCGACGTTGCCAGCGGAGAGCTTTTTGCTCGGCTCGTGGTCGAGTTTGAGCACCCCGATTTCATCGGCGAAATACTCGCTACCTGTTGCGATGAAGCGGACTTTATCGCCCTTATTGAGCGTACCGTTGAGGATGCGGATATTCGCAATTACGCCCCGGAACGGATTGAAGATAGAATCGAAGATCATTGCTTGGAGCGGGGCTTCGGGGTCTCCTTCGGGGGCGGGAATACGGTCTACAATGGCCTCCAAAATGGCCGGAACGCCTTCGCCCGTTTTGCCACTGGCCAACAGAATTTCGTCTTCAGAACAGCCAATTAAGTCAATTACCTGCGCCGACACCTTCTCTACCATCGCCGACACCATGTCGATCTTATTTAACACGGGAATGATTTCCAAGTCGTGCTCTAGGGCCAGAAAAAGGTTAGAAATCGTCTGCGCTTGGATACCTTGCGTAGCGTCCACGATCAGCAGCGCGCCTTCGCAAGCCGCGATGGAACGCGATACTTCGTAGCTAAAATCAACGTGACCCGGCGTGTCAATGAGGTTGAAAATATATTCCACGCCGTCGCTGTGCTGGTACTTCATTTGTACCGCGTGACTCTTGATCGTAATGCCTCGCTCCCGTTCCAAATCCATATCGTCCAGCGTTTGCTGCTTGAGGTCGCGGTCCGAGATGGTCTTCGTCTCTTGTAGGAGGCGGTCGGAGAGCGTACTCTTGCCGTGGTCGATGTGGGCAATCACACAAAAATTACGAATGTTCTTCATGGATGCAAAGATAGTTTATTTTGGGGGCGCATGTTTAATCTTGAGGACACAAAAGGGTCACAAATTTTCGTTATGATAAAAATGATCTTTTTCGCTATGCGCTATTTTTTGCTGTTGCTGATGTCTTGGCCCTGTTGGTTAGTGGGGCAAACGGTACCCGCCCCATTTGATTCGCTCTTTTTACGACAGAGTGATAAGCTCTAATTTGCTAACGGAAGCGCGCAGGTGGACAGTAACTCTCTGACAACGCTCGCCGCCTTTCCGCGCCCCGCTTCGACTGGTGATCGCTTGTACCTGACGGCCCATACGGATGACGTGGGCGCACCCGCTTTTAACGAAGCGTTGGCCAAACGGCGGGCAGCGGCGGCCGTTGTGGAGCTGGCGTCTTACTGGGCGGAAGAACAGCTCGTTATCCAAACTTTCGGCGAACGTACGCCCGTGGCTACCAATGCGAATGATGTGGGTCGGCAACGCAACCGCCGTGTCTCGCTGGATTATTACCAAGAAATTCCTTTTCTGACCCTCACCGGGCAAGCCCTCGACCGGGACGGGCGGGGTATCGCCAACGCCAGTATCCGTGTACACGCGCGCTCGTTCACGGATACGTTGCAGGCGGACGCTAGTGGCCGCTACGCCCTACAATTGCCAAAAGATACGATCCTGGGTATTGATGTTTACGCCAAGGGCTACTTCCTGGAAACGCAAATGGTCAAGGTGCAACCGCAGGCTAGCGAGTCCCTCACCATTACGTTACCCAAGGCGGATGTTGGTGCCGTAGCGGATATTGCTAACTTGTACTTTGTGGGTGATATGGCGGTTTTGCTGCCCCGTTCGGAACCAGAATTGCCACGGGTCAAACGCTTTATGGAAGTGAATCCCCACCTGAAAGTAGAAATTGCGGGTCACGTTAATTATCCCAATACGCCCCCCGTCCCGCAGACGTCCGATGAGTGGGATTTGTCCGTGCGGCGCGCCCGGTTGGTGTACGACTATTTGCTGTCCGCAGGAATACCCGCTGCCCAGCTCACCTACCAGGGCTACGGCAACCACGAAATGCGCTTTCCCCGGGCTCGTTCCTCCGAACAACAGGCGGCGAATCGTCGGGTGGAAATTAGGGTCGTGGGAGAGTTGGAAGATTGATTGAATAAGTCTAGTAGCCAAGCTCACGAATTTAACCACGCCTTGAAGGCCATCGTTCGCTTTCTGCTGACGATAAATTTTTGTTCTTCGGCCTGGGCTATTGTGAGCAGTACGCGGTGATTGAAATAGGGTTCTAAGCGCAAGACCGCAGACCGGGAAACGACCTGCGAGCGGTTGATCTGAAAAAATTGCTGCGGGTCGGCGCTGGTCAGAAATTGCTCCAGGGTTTCGTTGAGAATAAATCGCCTCTTGGCCGTTCTGACGAAGCAGAGGCCGTCTTCGGCGTAAGCGTATACGATGTCGTCCATCCCTAGGTGAATATGTCCGCGACCTTCTTTGACCAGGATACTGGTTCGTTGCGTCGGGCGTTGTAAGTTGCTGAGGAGCGACTGGATCAGTGCGGGGGAGATTTGCTCGCTTTGCTGCCGGGATTGGAGCTTTTTGATGGCTTGCGCCAGATCATTCTCCCGGACGGGTTTTAGGAGGTAATCAATGCTGTTGACTTTGAACGCCTGGATGGCGTATTCGTCGAAAGCCGTGGTGAAAATGATGGGAGAAGTGACTTCCACGTGCTTGAAAATCTCAAAACTCAGTCCGTCGGCCAGTTGGATATCCAGAAAGATTAACTCAGGTGCGGGGTGCGTTTTTAACCAGCTTACCGCTTCTTCAACGGAGTCGATTTCCCCCAGCAGTTCGTACGCAAAGGAAATTTTGCCGAGTAATCTTTTAAGCTGATTGGCCGCGCGGGCTTCGTCTTCGATGATGAGTATTCGCATGACTTAGTTTTGGTGGGAGGGGGCCAATAAGGGCAGCGTTACGCTAAAGTGTACGCCATCGTTTACTATTGTCGGAGGGGTGTCCCCCAATAATTCGTAGCGTTTTCTAATGTTTGGCAAGCCCATTTGAGTGGAATACTCCTTCGTCAATTTAGCTTGTATAGCATTACGCACCGTCAGGGTGTCTTCCGTAGTGGTCACCTGAATAGTGAGTGGCTTTCGCCGCGAAACGACATTGTGTTTAATCGCGTTTTCCAACAACAATTGTATACTCATGGGGACGATTAACTGTGATTTTAGGTGGGCGGGAATCTGCCAGTCGAGCAGGAGGTTTTCACCGAAACGTTCTTTTTGGATGTGTACGTAAGATTCGGCAAATTGTAGTTCTTCCTCCAAGGTTACCAAGTGATCGTTGCCGGATTCTAAGATGTAGCGATAGACGTCTGCTATCTTATCTACGAAGGTCTTCGCCGTTTCTTTAGTGTTCTGATCGATGATGTCCCGCAGGGTATTCAAGGTGTTGAACAGGAAGTGGGGGCGTGCTTGGTTGCGTAGCGCATTCAGTTGGGACTGGACCACATTACGTTTAGCTTCTTCTTGCTTTTGCAGTGACTTTTGCAGTAAGACATAATGATAAATGACTTCGTACATCGCCATCGTCATAATGCTGATGAGAACTACCGGTAATACA
>JBCDIR010000433.1:0-3792 GCA_038748735.1 Bacteroidota bacterium
ATTTTTAAAAAATCAGGAATTTCCAGGACAAATTACTTGGTCAATTCAAAAGTTTGTAAAAGTAAAATGAGGCAGAACAAAGTGGATGTCTTCATTCTGGGTAAAAGCCCGCTATTCTGCGCCCTTTGTACTACTTTTGTTTTCACTAAACTTACTCACATGATCGCCATCATCATGGGTTCCGATTCGGACCTACCCGTTATGCGCCAAGCCGCCGATATGCTTACCGAACTCAACGTCCCTTTTGAGCTCACCATCGTTTCGGCCCATCGCACACCGGAGCGCTTGTTCGATTTTGCTAAAACCGCGCACGAGCGAGGAATCCAGGCCATCGTAGCGGGCGCGGGCGGAGCGGCTCACCTGCCGGGCATGGTTGCGTCCTTGTCGCCGCTACCCGTGATTGGGGTGCCCATTAAGTCGTCCAATTCTATTGATGGGTGGGATTCGGTTTTGTCCATCTTACAAATGCCGGGGGGGGTACCCGTGGCTACCGTTGCGCTCAACGGCGCAAAAAATGCGGGTATTCTCGCCGCACAAATTGTTGGCGCAAGCGACGAAGTAGTGCGTAACCGAATTGCGCAGTACAAGCAGGATCTCGCTGCGGGCGTAGCCGTAAAATACGAGCACTTGGAAAAATTGGGATACGAGGCGTATTTAGCTCAAAAGTAGTGCCTCCATCCAATTAAACTACCACCAAATTACCTTTCCGTTGCCGCTAGGGTCTACCGTAAAACCCCGTTCGACGGCCGCTAGCCCAGGCGAGCGTATCATCGTAAACCATCACTCCACACATTTCTCCGCAATCGCCACAAAGTCTTCGACACTAATCTGCTCGGGGCGGAGTTTATACTGCTCGTTTTGTAGTTCCTCGGGCGGGAGGAAAGGTTTGAGCGTGTTGCGCAACATCTTACGGCGCATATTGAACGCGCCCTTAACCACGCGGCGGAAAGCGGGCCACAGTTCATCACTCACCAGCGGGTCGACACGGCGTTCGAGGCGGATGACGGCAGATTGGACTTTGGGTGGTGGATTAAAATTACCTCGGGACACCGTAAACAGGTATTCCGTATGGTAAAACGCCTGCACCAGTACGCCAATGACGCCGTAGGTTTTACTGCCCGGCTTGGCTACGACTCGGTCCGCTACTTCCTTTTGAAACATGCCTACCATTTCCGGTACGCGGTCGCGGTAGTCCACCGTTTTGATGAGAATTTGGGAGGAAATATTGTAGGGATAATTACCGATGATAGCGAAGGAACCTTGAAAGTGATCTTCGAGTTTGACGCGCAGAAAATTGGCGGAAATCACGTCTTTACTGGCCAGCTGCGGGTAGTTCATGGCTAAGTAATGGACCATGTCCCGGTCTGCCTCTACGACCTTCAGGTGGAAAGATTTTTCCAGTAAGTATTTGGTCAACATGCCCTGCCCGGGGCCGACTTCGAGGACGTCAGCATACTGGTCCGTCAACCGCAGGGCATCGGCGATACGCTGAGCGTACAATTCACTGGTGAGGAAGTGCTGACCGTAGGATTTTTTTGCTCTCATGGTTTCCGAAAGATAGGGACAATAGTTGGGCCAGATAATGATTTTGCCTTAAATTTACCAGTACATCACCCACGCTATGCAAGACCTGAAACCGACGGACAACCAACCGCCTTTAGCTACGACTACTAAAGACCAGGACTGGCTCGACGAACTGGCCGAGCAAAGTTGGCAAGCGGAACTACTCATTTCTGGACTGGTGATTGCGGGTTTGTTTCAGTTGCCGGAACTCACCGTACGCTGGATGGAAGGCTATATATTACAGTCAGATACCGCTAGTTTTCATTATTTGTTTTTCACTACGGCTGGGGTGCTAATTGTCGCTGACATGCTACTCGTCGCGTTTGGGTATCATGCGTTACTACGTGGCATTTGGGTAGCCTTGCTAGGGCTCAACTCCGTCTATCCCAATGGTATTGATGCTTCCTCCGAAGCAGGTCTTGGCCCTGTACACTGGCGTAAGATCAAGAAACGCTATCCCAATCTTTCCGAGCATATTCAACAACTAGATAAACAAGCAAGTACCATATTCTCCCAAGTAGCAATGCTGACCATTATTTTTAGCTCTATCAGTTTACTTTTCATCGGGCTTTACCTACTGATCAATGTATTCAGTAGTTTTTTCCCTAACCTTCGTCAATACACCATTCATATCGGTATTGGGTTTTATTTCCTTATAACATTGTCGAGTGGTTTAATGCAATATTTGATCAAAAGATATCCTGACAGCCCCAGCGTAAATCGTTGGGTCGAACGGATTGGACGCATAAGTGGGAGTCTTTTCTCGCTGCTTATTTTCGAGAAAACAGTAAGCTATATCAGCGGCATAATTTCTACTAATAGCCAGCCCAATAAAAAAGCGATCCTCATTGGAATGGTCATTGGCTTTTTAGCGGGCATGGGTTCCGTCAGCCAGTTAGACCTTTACAGTAGCGCCTACAACTATCTAGGACCAGACAAATACGTCACCTTTAATAACCGCCCCTACCGTTCTTTTCCTTTCAACTACGAAAATCTCCGCGATACGGCCGAACCCGTTTTTACCCCCACCATACAAGCAGATGTCGTCAAAGAACCATATTTACGGCTTTTCATTCCGCTCCTGGCGCGCGAAGAGAGTCAATTTGGCGTAAGAGACTTAACGCTAATGGAACGCTTTCGCATCAAGGGCGCTCAGCGTGATTCTTTCTACCAAGCGCAACTCAAAGTTTTAGAAGCTGCCAACCCTATTTTCATCAATGACCAAGCCTACGAGGATCTGCCACTGCAGTACAGTACGCATCCCGAAGATGATAGCGACGGCCTCTTAGCTTACGTGCCCATTGAGCAACTGCCCCCGGGGCGGCACCTGCTAGAAATCCGCAAAGCGTATTTCTCGGACGAAGGGGAGCAGAAAATCGTAGCGATACCGTTTGTATATGCACCTGAATGACTAATTTGTAGATCAATTTCACGCTTTCCCTTAGGCAAATAATAACCTACTAACAGGGAATCGAACTGTGATTGCTGTGTAAAATTCTTAGTATGACTACCAAGTACCTTTTTGTCTGCTGTGTTTTACTCCTAAATTTTCACCTCACCGCCTGGGGGCAAAGCACGTCGCTAGGTCCAATCAGTAGTATTCACCCTATCGAAGCCGCTCAGCAGCATTATGCGGATTTACAGACCTTAGACGCTGCGCCAAGCTCCGAGTTGAAGACACTAGACACCCTCCAATTTCTGCCCGAGCGGTACAATAACTACGCCCTAGCTATGGCAACGGGTCAACCTCACTACTTGACCGCAGACCAGGTGAGCTACCTCAAAAAGTCGGTCCAATATCCCGCCAACAGCAGTGACCAGACTCAGGCGGAATTGGATTTCCTCCTTCAACTCCAAGCCAAACGTACCCCCGAGCAAGTGGAGCGTGTGATGTTCCTGGCTAAAATTGGCTACTGGCCCGTAGCAAGTGCATTACCCGATCATCCGCGTAACGCTCAAAACCTAACTTCCCTGTTCTTTGAGGTACAAGAAGTCATGGGTGCAGCGCATACCGCCGAACGTTATCCATTTACCACCAAACTATTGCAGGGCATCATGGTCGATATGCGGATTATGGAATTTGCGGTTAAGTACGAACGACTTCGCGCCCGTCCTTACAATTTACAACCGAAAATCGAACCCTTACAGGTGATGGGCTCCCCCAGCTTTGCCAGTGGGCATACACTTTGGGCCTATATTCAGGCTTATACTTGGGCAGAGCTGCTACCG
>JBCDIR010000434.1:0-3789 GCA_038748735.1 Bacteroidota bacterium
AATTTGGTGCCAGTTTAACCGCCACAACACTTCGCAAAATAGAAAATATCGACCTGATGTCTTTTCGGGTCTTTTGGGCTCAGGGGCTTATCAACTAAGGAGGAAGGTAAAAGGAGTCCTCCCAGATTTTGATTTTCATCAACACCTGAGCGGACCAGTGCTAATACGACCACATATCCATCTCCTTATGCTGAATATCGCGGTCGATTTGCGTACTCTTGCGGAGCAGGTCATCACCAGTAAGATAGTCTTGCAGACGGCGGTCGTGAATATTGCTTTCTTTGTAAACGTAGCTGTGGAAGCGGCGCATTTCTAACACATCTTCCCAACTCATGGGGTCGTGGTCATTGCCGGGGTTGATGGCCGTGTGCTGGGCTAGCCAGGGACGTGCCTCGGCGTAGTTGATCCAAAACAAGGCACTTTCGTAGGCCACTCCCTCCCCCATTTCGGTACGGATTTCAACGACGGGGGCAATACCGATGATCCGCGATTTCATCTGGCTGTAACGTTGGTCAAAATACCAAACCTCCTGTACGCGCCAGCGTTTGATGCGGTTAGGGTCAAAGTCGTTGGTGACGACTTGCAGGGTTTCTTGTAGCGTGACGGGATCAATAATAACGAGTGTATCGCGGGTGACCAGAAAATCGAGTGGTGCCGCTGGATTGACCGCTTTTAGCGTTCCGAAGCGGTCGTCCTCCGGAGAATAGAGCGTGAGCGTCCCTTCCGCCACTCCCGACTCAATGGCATTCCAGAGCGAATGTTGCGGATGCCGAAACGTCAAGTTGATTTTCTCGTGGGTGTCGATCACGCGCCAAACGCGTTTTTCCCATAGTATATCGTTCTCGCGCACGTGGGCGTACGCCAAGGGAGGGCGTGGCTCGGCTTCGACAACGGCTGACGGAGATTGACCGCCACCCCTCAGCCAAGATCGCTGACTGACGTCCGTAGGAGATTGTGCCCAAAGCGTGGCACTACATAATAAAACGAAGATTAAAACCGGAGTTTTCATGCTAGTAATTGATTAAGTGATGGTAATGGTGAGCAGTTGAATCACTTAAAAATCTAGTACTAGTTGACGCGCGTTCGGTAAACTTGAATTACCCACATAATGCGAGTACCTAGTAAAAGTTACAGTCCAATGAGCATATAAATACTAACTACTCGGTCTAGGCTGCCCAATTTTACGCTTAAATTTCTTGGGTTTGCGCAACAGATCGAAGAAGGAACGTAGGTACTTTTCACATTGCTGTACCGTCCGTTGGTCCAGATAATGGGCAGCACAATGCGCGTAGAACAGCTCCTCGTGAGCCAGAAAATGCTGGATGGCAGTGTCGATTTCAGTAGTAGTGATTGAGTAGGAAAAAAAGTAGCGGTCGTGTACGCTGAGAATGGGCAGATTAGCGGCGGGAGTAGCGTAAGGATTGCCCACAAAACCCGCGTAATCAAAGTCGTACGCGAGGACTTGCGGTCGTGCTCGGTCGGAGAATTGGACCACCTGCAAGTTGTGTCGATTGGCCAACGACCAGTCGCAATTGGCAATCATGTACTGAAAAAACTGGGTGTTAACGAAGGCCGCCCGGTCCAAAATGGACGCAGCAAAGCGCCCTCGCTTAAATACTTCCGCTCCGGTACGGGCCGCGTAATCGCGCTCCGTTTCGATGAGAAAGCCCGTGAGTTGCACCGTCTCCTTGGGCATGACAATCGTAACGTCCAACAAGCGGGTCTGGATGCTGTTCGGTTCAATAATTTGGTAGAGCTCGTAAACGAGGTGCTCCTTGAGCAACGTCGTTTGCTGATTACTTTGCTTGTGGCAAGGGATAACCAGTTTGAGCTTGTCCGTTTTACTAAAACCAAGGGCCGTCAGGTCTGATTTTTTCAAATCGACGTAAAGCGGTGGAAAAGGGCAAACTTGCTTGCGTACGTTTCCCCGCGCCCGGACGCGCCCGGTGAAGTTAAAGTCTTGTTCATCAACGGTCAGAGCGATGTCCGCTGCTTGGTACTCTTCACTGTTTTTATTCCGAATAAGCCGTTGAAAATCCGTAGTGATGGTCAACTGCGGTCGCGCTACACTGCCCATCACCAACTGCTGAATACTGCCACTCGTGGGTGCGGGTGCCACCGCCGCCATAGCGTGCTGATTACCGTCTTGGTCGATGGTGTACGTCCGCTCTTTTTCGATGACGAGCACTTCGCCCGTTTCGCCCAGCTTGATGCTGCAATCAATTGCGATTACTTTGCCATTATAAAGCGGGTGAATCCTGGACTGACTGGTGTGGCCCACCACCATTTTTTGCTGCCCGTAGCGCTTGAGGCTTCGGTTGACTTTGCCCGCCGCGAGTGGTTCCTCCTCAAAATACCCCCGGTACCAGAGTGGTCCATCGCCTCCGTACAGCAGGCGGAGGACGGGCTGTTTTAGCAGACTATCTTCCGGTTGGTGAACAATTTGCTCCCGAAAAATGCGGTTCATTTCTACCAAAGACAGCTTCAAATCTGATACTTCCGGCGCAATACCCGCATGGACGAAGAGGTGCTGATTGATCGAAACGGCTATTTGGTGCTGTGCTAACCAATCGCCCAGAACGGTACCCGGCTGAAAGAATTGTTCGTAAGGCGTACGGAAAGCACCGGCCGTGTAGCGATACTTCTGGTGGATATAGCGCAGGTCGCCCTGGAGGGTCATGATTTCGTGGTTACCCAAAATCAAATGTACGCGCCCGCCCGCATTGAGGGCTTGCTGCTCCAAGCGGAATAAGTCCCACAGAATGGGCAATACGCCATCCCCTCGGCCCATGTTATCCCCCACGACGATCAAGTGATTTTCACCCAAAGCCCAATTTCCGGCGGCGTCAATCACTTCGCTGGCGTGTAATAATTCTACCATCAGATCGTACTGGCCGTGGACATCGCTGATGGCTACAATGCGCTCTACGTCAGTGTAAGTAGCTGCGTGTTCGGTCGGAAAATCCAACTGTTGTAAATCGACCGCAGGCAGCCCCTCCTCTTGAAAATGAGTAGCCGTTGCACTAGCAATAAGCGTATCGTGCGGCACCCCACTGGCGACCCACTGAATACGCAAACTATCCCCCTGGTGAGCGATGTAAGGACCATCAAAATAGGTAGTATTTTGGGCACTTAGCCACGAATGACTCCACAGTATTGACAACAAAAAGACGAGTAACGGAAAGGTGTAGGTACGACGGCACATGGTATACTGAGGTGAGTTTGTAGGGTGAAGATAGGTATTTTGCAATGAGGAAGTATCTCGCGTCTAGTGTAGCAAGTAGACCAAGCGTTCAGAAGTTACGCTGATCGGTCGGTTTTGCGTATTTTTGTCCTCCACTCAAAGACCTATGGCACTAGACCAAGCAGACATCGACCAGTACGAATGGCAAGACGGCCAACTGCAACCCAAAGCGGACGAAATGAGCTTCCTGGATCACCTGGAGGAACTGCGCTGGCACATCATCCGCTCGCTGGCGGCCATTGCCGTGGGGGGCGTCGTGCTGTTTGTCTTTCACGACTGGTTTTTTCACTACGTTTTCCTGGGGCCTTCCAGGCAAGATTTCATTTCTTACCAGTGGTTTTGCCAGTTATCTGGCCAGCTCCAACTAGGCGAAGCACTGTGCATGACCATTCCCGAATTTAATATCCAAGCCGTCAACTTTGCGGAGCAATTCATTACGGCCATTAAGGTCAGTTTCATCGGTGGCTTCGTGCTGGCGTTTCCCTACGTATTTTACGAAATTTGGAAATTCGTAGCCCCCGGCCTGTACGATAATGAGCGCAAGG
>JBCDIR010000435.1:0-3786 GCA_038748735.1 Bacteroidota bacterium
CTCCGGAATAGACATCCAGCGGAATACCGTCTAAGTAGGTACGTACCGCGCGCCCGGTTAAGCCGTTGAGTTGGATAATGGTGTTACTCCCCAAACCACCCGACTGTCGTACGCGCACTCCCGCCGTGCGGTCTAGGACGGTAACCAGTTCTGCGGATTCGCTCTGTAGCTTGACCACGTCAATCGAAGCCACCTGAATGGGCGTTTGCGAACGCGCTGTACTAGCGGACTTCCCCGCTACGACGACCTCTTCCAAGCGCGCAGCGTCTTCGCTCAGCTCAAAGTTGATCGTTAGTTCCTCGTCTGCATTGAGCCGGATCTGCCGCTCCTGCGTAGCGTAACCGATATAGTCGGCAACCAGCACGTACTCGTTCGCTGGTACGTCAGTAATGACGTAACGGCCCGTTACATCGGTAGCCGTTCCTAGCGACTGACCTTTAAGTACCACGGTCGCGCCCACTAGTGCGTTTCCGCTTGCATCCTCTACGTAGCCGGTAATGGTAGCAGCCTGTGCTACTAGCAGGCTACCAGTCGCTGCGATGAGTAGAATAGCTCGTAAAAGCATCAGTTGGTACTTTATTTAGATTAAATCCAAACAAAGGTACGTAGACACATTGCGAGCTAAAAGCACCAGAAACAGAAAACACTGTACACATTGGAAATTACCTAACTATTAGGTATTGTCCTGTTGAGTTTACCACCAAAGAGAAGCACATCAATAAGAAATCTGATGGCCCGCCGCCGGACTCGCCGTCATTTCCTTTAGGGGTGGTGCAAATTGCGTCAACTTGATTCCGTCCACGGCTGATTTGTACTCTTCCAGCGTAGGCGTACGGCCCAAAATGGCCGATAGAACTACAACTGGCGTAGAAGCTAGTAGCGATTCGCCTTTCTTGCGGTCAGAATCCTTCACGACACGGCCTTGGAATAAGCGGGTGGAAGTAGCCATCACCGTATCACCGCGCTCCGCCTTTTCTTGGTTACCCATACAGAGGTTGCAGCCGGGGCGTTCCAGGTACAAAATGTTGTCGTACTCCGTCCGGGCTGCGCTCTTTGGTGCGGCATCGTCAAACTCAAAACCGGAATACTTTTGTAGCATTTCCCAGTCGCCTTCCGCTTTGAGTTCGTCAATGATGTTGTAGGTTGGAGCAGTGACGACGAGGGGAGCTTTGAAAGCGACTTTACCGTGTTGTTTTTCCAGGTTTTTCAACATCTTCGAGACGATTTTAATGTCTCCTTTGTGTACCATGCACGAACCTACGAAGCCCAGGTCCACGTGCTTGTCACCGCCGTAGTAGGACAGTTCCCGAATGGTATCGTGCGTGTAGCGCTTGGATACGTCTTCGTTATGCACGTCCGGGTCCGCAATCATGGGTTCTTCGATGATGTCGAGGTCAACGACGAACTCGGCGTAGTACTTGGCGTTGGCGTCGGGGGCCAGTGGTGGCTTTTCACCCGAACGGATTTCGGCGATGCGCTTATTGGCCTTGTCAATGAGTCCTTGCAGTACTTGCGGCTCGTTATCCATGCCTTTATCGATCATAATTTGAATACGACCTTTTGCAATTTCCAGGGATTCAATCAGTGTATCATCCTGGGAAATGCAGATAGAAGCCTTGGCCTTCATCTCGGCGGTCCAGTCCGTAAACGTAAAGGCTTGGTCCGAAGGTAAGGTGCCAATGTGTACCTCGATGATGCGGCCCTGGAAGACGTTTTCTCCCTTGAATTGCTTGAGCATCTGCGACTGCGTGGCGTGTACCACATCGCGAAAGTCCATATGATCTTTCATTTCGCCTTTGAAGGTCACTTTTACTGATTCGGGGATGGGCATAGATGCCTCGCCCGTGGCCAGTGCCAGGGCTACGGTACCAGAATCTGCACCGAAGGCCACTCCTTTCGACATCCGCGTATGCGAATCCCCGCCGATGATGATGGCCCAATCGTCAATCGTGATATCATTAAGTACCTTGTGAATCACGTCCGTGAGTGGATGGTACTTGTGCTCTGGGTGCCGCGCGGTGATGAGGCCAAAATCATTCATAAATTTCATCAAACGCGGAATATTTTCCTGCGACTTCAAATCCCAAACCGAGGCCGTATGACAGCCCGACTGGTACCCTCCATCGACAATTGGAGAAATAACCGTGGCGGCCATCATTTCTAACTCTTGAGATGTCATCAGCCCCGTCGTATCCTGGGAACCAACGATATTGACCTCCACGCGTACGTAGGAACCCGCGTGTAGCGTCGCACCGGATGTACCAACGGCATTTTTGTTGAAAATTTTCTCCACTGCCGTCAATCCCTGACCGGGATGCGAAATTTCCTTCGATGGTGCGAAGACGGGCGGTATCGCAATGCCGAGTACCCGAGCCGCGAAAGCCTGTAACTTTTTACCAAAAACAATGGCGTAAGAACCGCCGGCTTTCATAAACTCCATCTTCTGCGGGGTGAAAGCAGAGGAGACATCGGCCAGTTCTTGTCCGTCTTTATACAGTTTTTTCGTCTTTGTATTGATCGTCAGGACGGTGCCGGTATCGACCGAGTAGGTTTGCTTTAGGATGGGTTCACCTTCTTCGTCTACGACGAGCTTACCCGCTGCATCGTGTTGTTTGACCCAGTTTTTGAGGTCGAGGCCGATGCCGCCCGTTACGCCTACGGTCGTCAGGAAAATGGGGGAAATACCGTTGGTACCTGCCACTACCGGCGCAATATTGATGAACGGTACGTAAGGGCTAGCTTTCTTACCAATCCAGAGCGCAACGTTGTTCACGCCGGACATGCGCGAAGAGCCAACGCCCATCGTTCCCTTTTCGGCAATGAGCATCACTCGCTTGTCCGGATGAGCCGCCTGTAGGTCGAGCAGTGCTTGTTGCTGTTCTTTGTTGTGTTCGAACATACACTGGCCGTGCAGTTCGCGGTCGGAGCGCGAATGCGCGTCACTACCGGGCGAGAGCAAGTCCGTAGAAATATCACCAATGCCCGCTACGAAAGTAACGAGTTGAATTTCTTCGGGCAGGTCCGGTAGTTGGGTGAAAAACTCCGCCTGGGCGTAGCTTTCGATGATTCCTTCAGCAATCGTACTTCCTTCGTTGTAGGCCGTTTCCAGCCGCTCCATATCTGCTTCGTAAAGGAAAACCTGCGTTTTGAGGACGTCCGCCGCTTGTTGGGCAATGTCGGCATCGTCGCCCAGGGCTAGGTCCAGTAGTACCCGGATGGAGGGTCCACCTTTCATGTGCGATAATTGCTCAAAGGCAAAAGCAGGGGTGATTTCTGCTACGGTAGCTTCACCTAGAATGATTTCTTTTAAAAACAATGCCTTGACGCTGGCTGCACTGGTGGTGCCCGGCAGCACGTTGTAAATGAAAAAATGCAGCGAATCGGCACGGTGCTCGTGCTTTACGTCTTTGATTTGCGCAATGACTTCGAGGAGTAACTCCGCACCATCGATGGGCTTTGGGTGCAAACCGTGTGCTTCTCGATTGATGATTTCTTTGAGGTATTCGCTGTATCTGCTCATGTTCGGTGGTAATTTACTGTTCTTTTGAGGAATTGTTCTATACTGTTAAATAGCGTACAAATATCTCTATTTTGTGTTAATTCGCCAAAGATATTTGGCGTTCAGCTAACTTAGCTGAGCTGGTTTAAAACCAGGGGTGAACGAAGACAAAGCTGTCTCAGGCAAGATTATGCCGCCAAATAGAGGGATTAGGCTGGTCTAAACTATTTATTTTGCCTTGGAGTATTCAATTAACTAGTTCCAGCTTATTTCAACAGAAGTTCCTC
>JBCDIR010000436.1:0-3778 GCA_038748735.1 Bacteroidota bacterium
GGGAATTGGGCGAAGCCGCCGTCAGTGACGTACGCCAAGCACTGGCCGACAAAAACGACGGTAAGATGCCCGCCAGTAGCACGATTTCTACTATGCTGAAAATTCTCTTCGAGAAAAAATTTGCTACGCGTCGCACTTTCGGACGCACCCACGTTTACCGCCCCGGAATCAGTAAGAACGCGTACAGCAAGCGCTCTTTACAAACACTGGTGCGCGACTACTTCGGTGGCTCGGCCAACCGGCTAGTGTCTTTTCTAGTGAAAGAAAAAGACCTGAGTTTGGAGGAGCTGAATGCGCTGGCAGAGCGGCTGGACCAGGAAGAGTAAAGACCGCTTTAGCTGACGCTAAATCTCTGGTAGAGGGACCGTCTCGGCTTAGCCGAGAATTTGGTAGAAGAACATTTAATCGTACCCAGAGATGGTAGGCTTAGCCTTGGCGTTTTAGTTTTCATCGTTTTTTTTAACACCATTACTATGCAGACGTATCTAGTAGAAATGACGTTGACTTGGGCCAGTTGTTGGGCCCTGTACGTTCTATTTTTTCGTAAGGAAAAGTTTTTTCGGCTGAACCGCTGGTACTTATTAAGTAGCTACGCAGCGGGCTTGGTCGTACCTTTGATAGAGTGGTCGCCCGTGGCGGCTGCGGCGGGAGCAGCATGGGTAGCAGAACCCGTCATTTGGTTACAAACGATACCCGTAACGGCCATCCACAGTGGACCGTTAGCGCATCCCGGTTGGTTTTCGACGGACCTGCTGTATCTAATTTATACGATTGGTTGTAGCCTCATGCTAGGGCGTTTGATGTACCAAGTTCTGCAACTATCGCGCTGGGTAAGAACCGGCGAAACGCGTTGGCAAAACGGTATCTGTTACGTGCAACACCCCGATTGTCAAGCGCCTGCTTCCTGCTGGTGGTTCCTGTTTTGGAACGACGCGGCGCTATTAACTTCCGAGGAATCGGCGGCTATTCTGGCGCACGAAGAAGCCCACCTCCGCCAGGGACACAGTTGGGATTTATTGCTACTCGAAGTCAGTGGTATTTTCCTGTGGTGGCACCCGCTCTGGTATGCCTACCGTCATTCGCTAGTGACAACGCACGAATTCCTAGCGGACCAAGCCGCCCTCCACGTCCTACCCAAGCGGGCGTACGGTCACCTGCTCATTCAACAACAACTGCGTGGCACTGCGCCCGCATTTGCTCATACTTTTAATCATCACCAACTAAAAAATCGAATTACTATGATGACTCGACCACCCTCCAAGTGGACTGCCCTCGGCAAGTATCTATTATTGCTGCCGGCGATGCTACTGCTCTTTTACGCTTGTAACGAAGCGGAACGCCAGATAGACGAGGCGGCTCAAACCATTGAAAACCAACCCAACTTCTACGAGCGAGTAGATACGGTGATCACGTTTGATCCCGATTCATACACGGAATCGACACAGGTAGTGAAAACTAAAATTTACCAGGAAGTAGAACTCATGCCCGTCTTCGGCAGCTGCGACGATCTTTTGGGCGAAGAACGGATGCAATGTTCTAACCAGAATATGCTAATGCACATTTATACTAACATCAACTACCCCGCCGCTGCCCGTGAGGCGGGACACGAAGGCATGGCCGTCATTGAATTAGTGGTCAACCGAGATGGCTCGGTCAGTGACGTTCAATTACTCGAAGACAAGACCACCGAACACCAATCCCTCAACGAGGAGGCCTTGCGTGTCATCAGGGAATTACCCGACTTTCAGCCCGGTAGCCAGGACGGTGAACCGGTTAACGTACGACTGGTTATTCCAATTAAATTCCAGTTGGAGTAATTAACATTTTCTGTCGACGGCGTGATTAGGCCGAGTGCCTAGTCACGCTATTTTTCCATTTATATTACAACACTCGTATTATGCGCTACTTGATTTTACCTTTCATTTTACTCTTGTGTAGCAAGGTCGGCATTTGTCAGCTCCGCCACGTATTTGGGCAACCTTTTGACAGCTTATACCAGCAAGCGGAGTATCATTCGGAAGCGGAAAACCATGCACTAGCGGCTGCCTATTACCAGCGGGCGTGGCTAGCCTACGGCGAAGGCTTTCCAGACCTACCCATGTATTGGTACGCATTTGAAACCTTTTATCACGGCCAACAATTAGAAAACGGACTACCATTCTTTCGGTACTTTGTTGATCGTGTCTACATTAGTGATGAAAAGCTAGCAGTATTTCGTAAGGATACCGTTTGGGCACGGCTGCGCAGCCACTCTGCTTGGCCTACCTTACTGGCTCAAATTCAGGCACAGCGACCAACCTATCGGACCACCCTCCAACAACTTGACACCCTTGATGTGGACGGCCCCCAAGCACTGGCGCAAGTAGAGACTATTGTTGCCGAATATGGCTGGTTGGGTAGATACAAAATCGGCGAAGCAGCAGATGTATTAACGAAGGTCATCAAACGAGCAGATACGGCTACACGGGAGCGCTACTTACCACTCATCCGCGAATCAGTGGAATGTGGAGAAGAATCGCGCGCAGCGTTTGCGTTTCTACAAGATCAGCTCTGTATAGACCAACACAAAGCTCAGATATACGGTACGCAAGTCACTAAGAACAAAGAAGGTCTTTACGAACTTCATCCGATCTACGCCCCTAAGTACGTTGACCTACGCCGTGCGAGCATTGGGTTTGAACCACTGCGAGAATACGCTGGTTTTTTTGACATCAACCTTAAAGATTGAACCATCAGCCCCTTACTACTCACCAACCGGAATCGAGAAGGCAATGTTCACCCCTTGCTGTTCTAAGCCAGGGCCAAGGACCGTGATTTCGCCGCCAAGTCGTTCCACGAGTTTCCTACAAATGGCGAGTCCCAACCCACTCCCCGAGTAATCACCCCGGTGGTGAAGGCGTTTGAACATTTTGAAAACTTGCTCCCGAAATTCCGGCTCGATGCCAATGCCGTTGTCTTTAACTTGAAAGTGATAATGCTGCTCTTCTTTTTTGGCGTGTATTTCGACTTTTGCGTTATCGCTCTCGTTGTACTTCAGTGAATTGCTGATTAAATTGGTCAAGACAATTTTGAGTACACTCCGATTGGTGGTAACGGTTAGTGCTTCATTTACCAACGTGATATGACCGTTATTGTCCTTCACCATAACCGTCAATTCTCCTTTGATTTCCTCAACAAGTGCATCCAGTAAGAAGGCATCAAGTTGCTGGTCGGCGTTGCCCAGGCGTACGAAACTGTAGACCGAATTAACTAATTCATCCAGTTGTAGCGCACTCTTGGCAATAAACTGCAAGGAATCTTCGACACCGCTCAACTTCTTTTGGGTCAGCCTTCGTTTAGCCAAGCCGGCAAACACGCTAATGTTTCTGATGGGTTCGCGTAAATCGTGAAAAGTAATGTAGGAGAATTCTTGCAGTTCCTCATTAGCCGTTACCAAACGTCGGTTAGAGGCTTTCAATTCTTGTGTTCGCTGCGTAACGGTTTCTTCTAATTTAACGTTACTTCGTCTCTGAAATACGTAAAGCGAAGCCAGCGAGACCGCCAAACCCAAAATCAACAACACGACAATAACGTAGTAGTAGCTCTCTCTCGATTTGGCTTCTAAACGTTGGGTCAGTTCTCGGTTTTGATTATCTTTTTGCGCAATATCGAACTGCGTTTGCATGAAAGAACGCTGACGCGCTTTGTCTAAATTGAGAATAGAGTCACCCAGCACTTTATACTCTTCCAAATAATTTAGCGCCTTACTCAGTTGCCCTTTTGTCTCGTAAAGTTTATA
>JBCDIR010000437.1:0-3776 GCA_038748735.1 Bacteroidota bacterium
CATTGGCAAAACCAAAGCACTAGAACTACTCATGACTGGTGATATGATAGATGCAGCAGAAGCGCATCGTTTGGGTTTAGTCAATTATGTAATGCCCATGGGTGAAGAAATGGCTAAAGCCAAAGAACTACTACAAAAAATTGCTACCAAAGGTCCATTAGCAATTACCGAAGTAATTGCGAGCGTAAACGCCTACTTCCAACCCGCTGCCGATGGCTTTCAAGCGGAAGTGGACGGATTTGGACGCGTCACGCAAACGGAAGATTTCCGCGAAGGCGCCCAGGCGTTCATCGAGAAGCGCCGTGCGAATTTCAAGGGTGCTTAAGCTTAATAGCTAAGACGGTTTGCTACCCGACGCCCGCACGTTGACGATCTTGCGCAGTAGGTCGAACCAAAACGGCGCCCCTAGCGAGATGGCTAGCGCCGTGACGAGGTAGCCCAATATTTTCGCTAACCAATCGTAAATGGTGTAGCCCGAAAAATCGGCGGTTGACCAACCCAGCCCAAGGGGGGCTTTGATGTTACCAATTTCGTTGTCTACCAAGGTTTGTAAAGACGAAAGTGACTGCTCAAACGATGGGTCGACGGGGCGAACGAGCGTACCTTCCTGCGTTTGGGCGTAACTTTCTGCCAGTGCAACGACCTGCTGCAGGTTTTCCGGGCTATTCTGCAAGTTGTGGTAAATGGAAAAAGTATCCGCATTGAAAACCAAGGCAATGAGAATACCCACCCAAACCAATATCTTTTGTGTGTAGCGCTTGTACCAGCCCGAAGCACGGTCCATTACATCATTGTACCATTTCTCAATATTGCGCTTAAATTGATCCAACTCGTGGTCGGCATCGCGTAGGAGTTGGTGTAGTACGTTCCTGAGGTCAGGATCGGGAAGGGTGTCAATTTTAGCATTTAGCTGTACTACGCCCTCTCCTTTGAGGATGATCTCAAAGAGGATACTCTGAAACGTTTCCGCATCCATGTAGGACGGAGGACCCTGTTGTGTTTTGTTGTACTGTTGCGAGAGATGCTTGTAAAGGGAGTTAGCTCTGAACTCAGCCAAGAGTTGCTTGCTTTCATCGGAACTAGCGAGCATATTCTGCAGCGCTTTCGTCAAGTTCTTACCGCGTAAGTGGAAAAAAGAGGCGAGTAATTCCATGATGGTCGTTGCCAACAGACTCAGCAATAATAGTACGAATACAATTCCGATGACAACGGTCAGAATGGCCATAGTGTGTTGCGTTTAGCAGGAAAGGTAAAAATAAATCAACAGATGTAACCTCAAAAGTAACTTTCACCCGATAATTTTCAGCAGCAAGGGTTGGTTTTTAAAAAAAAGCCTATTTTTGTAGCGTGTTTGCATTTAAAGACGACAGCTCCAGTTCCTTTACTTTCTATTTGTCAAAAATACTACTTCTAATAAGTAAGCTGTTTGTAGTACAATGCTTTTTAATGGATAACAATATTCTTAATTAGCTGTTGACGTAAGCACAAATATTCATTGTAAGAGGTTCCCTAAACTTCAGATTGCACACTTTATTCATTCAAATGTCGAATACATTATGAGAACACTATACTGTTCTGCAATTACTGCCATGTTCGTTTTCTTGAGTCTGGGACTTAAGGCCCAAGAAGAGAAATGGGAAGGCGGATTATTCTTAGGGCTGAGCCAATTATACGGTGACGTAGTAGGACCTGATTTCTATAATTTCACTGAACCTAACTTTGCTTACGGGGTCAACGTCAAGCGGTCCTTTACCAATACGCTAGGGTTGCGTTTGGGCCTTACCTTCGGTATGTTGGAAGGAGACGATGCCAATATTGACCTTGAACCTGATTTCCAAGCCCGTGGCTTTACGTCTAAGAATAGTATTGGCGAAGGAGCGCTAACCTTGGTATACGAACCGTTAGGGAATCGTCGCTACCGCGGTAGTAACTTTAGAAAGCTGCTTTCTCCTTACTTCTTCGGCGGTCTGGGTTTAGCTTTCGGTAATCCGGAGCCAGACTTTAGTCAAAGCCCGAACGCTCGCGGTGTAGCGACCGACCGAGGCGTAGACAAGAGTACTTGGTTGGCCGTACCTTTCGGGGGGGGCTTACGCTTGGATCTCAGCAAGAAGTGGATACTGGGGGTAGAAGTCGGTGCGCGTCCCGTTTTTGATGACTATCTGGAGGGGATCAGCGAATCGGGGAACCCCAACGAAAATGATTGGTACAGCTTTACTGGTATTAACCTAACGGCGCGTTTCGGTACTGCCGACAGTGATGGTGACGGAATTGCTGACGAAAACGATAAGTGCCCTAATACACCGGGTATTTCTGCGACGAACGGTTGTCCAGATACGGATTTGGACGGTATTGAAGATAGCCGCGATGGTTGCCCCGAAGTAGCGGGCGATGCTAAATTCAATGGCTGCCCCGACTCCGACGGCGACGACGTGGCCGATAATCAAGACGATTGCCCGAATACGCCCGGTGACCGCCGCTACCGTGGTTGTCCCGATACGGACGGTGACAATATTCCGGACCCTAAAGATTCTTGTCCGACCGTAGCTGGTGTACCGGCCCTGTCCGGTTGCCCCGATGCGGATGGCGACGGCATCACGGATGCGGACGACGCTTGCCCACAACTGGCGGGTATAGCAGCCGCTAATGGTTGCCCCGACACCGACGGTGACGGCATCATTGACCCGAACGATAAGTGTCCAAGTATGCCCGGTACGGATACTTTCAGTGGTTGTCCTGATACGGATGGTGACGGTATTGGTGACGGTGACGATGCGTGTCCGTCCAACGCGGGTCCTGCCAGCAACGACGGCTGCCCAGAAGTAACTGAAGCAGATTTGGAACGCTTGGAGTTTGCCATGCAAAACGTACGTTTCCGTACCAGCGAAGCCGTCCTGCTAGAGTCCAGTAAGACGATTATGAACGAAGTAGCGGAAATCATGAGGCGCTATCCCAACTACGATCTTAAGATCAGTGGTTATACGGACAACGTCGGTAATGATTTGGCTAACCAATCCTTATCGGAGCGTCGTGCTCGGGCGTGTTTCCAGTACCTGTTGCTGAAGAACATCGACCGTAACCGTATGTCTCACGCTGGTTACGGCGAATCTAACCCACGTGCTAGCAACGATACGGCACGCGGTCGCGCCCGGAATCGTCGGGTAGAATTTGAGTTGATCTTGCGTTAAAAAGATACTACGTAGTTACTTACCTGGTCTCGGCTGAGCCGAGAGCCCGGAACGTCGACTTTTGTTGATAGCGAGGGAGCTGTTCCACACTGGAATAGCTCCCTCGCTCGTATCTACAGATTGGCGAAACTGTCGTCTTTTCGTTTTTGACTAATGGGAGGACTACGCAGGCGACACTAATTTTTCCCTCGTCGACCTGACGGAGCGGCTGGTGGCGATTCTGCTGGTGCCGTTGCTCGCGGGCGCGCGGCGCGCGGGGTGGCGGTGGTCGTTTTTCGTTCGGGTAGTACCCGCAACGGTGGGCCGAATAGATCATCCAGTGATTTGGGGCGCGATTCCGTTTGCCAGTCAAAGCCTTCGAGGCGAATTTCTTTGTGGTTAACGGCACCCATGGGTTCTAGTTTGCCTTCGGGAGCTGTCTCAAAACGCAGCCGAGTAATGGTGTTATTACCAAAAAAGAGCCGCATTTCGCTACAAATGGTCGAGTTAACGCCAATGTATCCGCCTTCCTCGTCCAGGGGATAGTAGACCGTTTGTGCATTGCCCAGTACGTCCATGATGCGCAGCTCGGAGCTATCAAAAGAAGCGACA
>JBCDIR010000438.1:0-3768 GCA_038748735.1 Bacteroidota bacterium
ATTTTTTGGATCCTCGCACTCTTGCTCAGCACCCAAGTGCTCAGTGCGCAACTCTTCCGCGAAGAGGTCAAGGTACTGTTAGATCGCCAGCAAACATACGGCGTACGCGTGGCGGATATGAATGGTGATGGTGCGTTAGATGTAGTCAGTAGTCATCGGGGCTACAATGGGCAATTTCGTATCTATTTTCGGGAAGAAGGGCTGGGGAACTTCAGCACACCTTACTACTTTGGAGACACCACTTGGTGGAATTTTCCCGACCGTCACTATAAATTTGGACTGGGCGATATGGACGGTGATGGTGATGTGGACCTCGTGCCGGGGCAATTAGCTGCGGCGACGGTTCCCTACTTCCGCAACGACGGTAGCGGACAGTTCACGCCTTCTCCCGTAAGTGCCACGTCTAGCACGGATGTTAGTGACAACAACTTTTTCAGGATAGCAGATTTGAATAACGATGGCGCGCAAGAAGTAGTTATCTTTCGGCGGGGTTTGAAGCGCCTGTACGCTAATTTGAATGACGGTACGGGGACGGCTTTTGAAGAACAGCTACTGCACGAAACGGATATTGAGTTGGGAGGGCATTTTGTGCAGGACTTCTTTGTGCTGGATTTGGATAACGATGGTGATTTGGACTACGGTGTTGTAGTTCGGGAAACAGATTTTATCGGTAGTGATCCGATCAAGCGGTTACACCTTCATTTGTTTGAGCAAACCTGCACGCTGTGTTTCGAGCCCTTGCTCAATACAGTATTGGTGGAGTCGGAGCGAAGTGTTTCTTATGAACGTGGCATCTGGGCTTCGCTCACTACCGATGCTGCGCCTAGTTTTTTATATCGCTACGGGTACGAAGACGAAGAAAACCAGCAACGGGACCAGCTACAGCTTTGGACGTTTGATTGGAGTGCAGGAACGGCTACCCAGCAGTATACCCTGGAGGCGGTATCGGGCTTCACTGCTCAAGACCTAGACGCAGACGGTGACGTGGACTTCCTGCTCGGCCATGATGCACAGTACGTGCCAAGTACGCAGCATGAGTACACCTTACATTGGTTAGAAAATATGAATTCGACGGCTTGGGAACTGCGGTCACTGCCGTATGCTGATAATCAGTTTTCCGAGTTCTATTCCCATGATTTTGACCAAGACGGCCAGCAAGATATACTGATGAAATCGGGTTTAATCAGCGAGGCCATCGGGATTCGGTACCAAACCGATCCCCTAGCGTGGACCACGATTTTCCCAGTAGATCGCCCGATTAATCAATCCATTGCGAAGGCTACGGAGGATTGGGACCAAGATGGTGATATGGATGTGTTGTTTTTCGCGGAGCAATCAGGTCGGATAGTAAGCAAAAATGGCCTGTATCGTATTTCACAGCAGGCAGATGGTTCATTCTCAGAGGCCGAGCAGGTCTTTAGTTCCTATACCACTAGTGGGCAGTACCAGACGTTAGTTGATTTTAATGGTGACGGCCGGCTAGATGCACTTGGCATAGAGGGGCGCTACGGCACTGTTGATAATCGCTTTCTAGCGCTCACATTGCAGCAAGCAGACGGCAGTTTTCCACCGGCGGATACGATCCCTTTGTTGGAGAATTTTTACCTCGACGTTTACGCTGTTGGTCAGTGGTCGGGGGACGCGCTACCCGACATCATGGCGTTGGCTACCAACGGTGACTTAGTGTTGTACACCAATGAAATGCAGAGTGGAAACGGTTTTTCGGCACAGGCGCAGACTTGGGGGATGACCAATTACAATAATGGTCATCAAAAGCTGGACGCCGCCAATTTTTACAGTACGACTAACAGCGACGTATTGCTACTGGATGATCGCAAAATTTTTGTCGCCCGGGGGCTTGGAAATGGCGAATTTGTCCCCTGGGATACCTTACCTATGCCCGAAAATTTTGACGTACTCGAAGCCTTTTCGCACGATTTTACGGGGGATGGCTTGGACGACATCTTAGTGCTGGGACGCAACGATAATTGGCAATACATGCACGGTTTGAGCAGCCTTACGCCCGGTGATACGGTGCTTTCACCTTTGCAACTAGTAGACCCGCAAGCGGGTGGTAATTCTTTGTACTATTCCTTTGCCGATTTTGATGCCGACGGACGGATGGACTACGTTAGCAGCGAAGGTTTTCGTTTAAACCAAAACGATGGACAGTACTTCACTTCCGGTTTTAAGCCTGCCCCTTTTGACGAGGAAGATTGGCTGGCTTCTGCTTTCAGCGTACAGGCCATTCCGGTACAATTGGATGCCGATGCACCACCGGAAATGATCAGCGGTTGGTACGAATTGATGCAGTACGATGTAGATTTTCTCCAACGCAGTCGCTTGGCAGGGCGCTTACTTTGGGATACCACGGCTACGTGTACGATTGACAGCTTACTACCACCGTTGAGCGACTGGCGCGTGGCCATCACGGGTGGTGGGCAAGATCAACTGGCTACTAGCCAAACCGAGGGCAACTACGGGGCACTGCTACCCGCTGCGGATGTGTACGAGCTTCGGCCCTTACCCCCGAGTGGTTACTGGCAAGCCTGCCCCGTAGACACAGCCCTAGTAGTGGATAATGACACGACGAACTACGCGGTCGATTTTGCGGTGGAAGCGCTGGTGGATTGTCCCCTCATCGCTATTGATCTGACCACTACCACCATTAGTCAGTGCTTCAGTACCGGGGTAGCGGTTAGTTACTATAATGCGGGGACCGCCCCGGCGGAAGAAGTTGTGATAACTTTGACGCACGATCCGCGTTTTACGATTTTGAGTAGTACAACGCCTTGGGAAATGGCTACGGATTCGACCCTCACTTTCCAGTTTACGGACGTCGGAGTAGGGGAGCGGGCTTACGTTTACTTGACGTTTGATCCCGATTGTGAAAGCTTAGAAGTAGGAGAAATCGTTTGCTTCGTTGCAATGGTCACGCCGAACGAACTGTGTGAGGACATGCTCTTGCAGTGGGACGGCTCCAACCTCGTGGCTGAGGTGCTGTGCGAGGCCGATCAGTTGGCTTATCGCATTGTCAATACGGGTACGGGCGCTACGGCGCAACCCGTGAATTACCGCCTCAGTATCGTTAATGATGACATCATCCTGTACCTCAACGATAACGTTATCCTGGAACCAGGACAAGCCGATACCATTCTGCTACCGGACAACGAACAGCTGTGGCACCTACGGCTGGACCAAACTCCGGGTCACCCTTTCCCCGCGCCACTGAGCCTGACCACGGAAGGTTGTGGCGTGACGGATTCGCTACTCGCCGTTGGGGTATTACCCAACGAAGATGGGGACCCTTTCCGCGAGGAAGTCTGCCGTGACGTCATCGGTCCGTACGATCCGAATGATAAAACGGCCTTGCCCGTGGGCTACGGCGCAGTCCATTACATTCAGCGCGATTGGACACTGGATTACACCATTCAATTCCAAAACGTCGGTTCAGATCGGGCGCGTACCGTGATCTTAGAAGATCAATTGTCTAACCTGTTGGATTGGACGAGTTTGCGCCCTACGGCCGCCTCGCACGGCTACGAATGGATGGTGCAGGACAATGGTCTCCTCCGCGTTACTTTTCCCGAGATCAATTTAGCCGATAGCACCAGCAACGAGGCGGCCAGCAAAGGCTTCTTCAGCTTCGAGATTCGCCCCCGCTCCGACGCGCCCTTCGAGACGGATATCGACAACTTCGCCGATATATTCTTCGATTTCAACGCACCCATCCGCACGAGTACCGTTCGCCACCGCATTCGCAAGCCG
>JBCDIR010000439.1:0-3764 GCA_038748735.1 Bacteroidota bacterium
AAATGATAGTAATAATATGCGAGTCCTCTGTTTTTTTTGCTGTTGGTTTGGACTGCTGCAAGCACAGACCTTAGATAATCCGCTCGATACCTTCGCTAGTGATCCCATTCCTATTCTGGTCGAGCCATTGCGCTACCCTACGACGGCCTCTCTGGAACTGGTACAGTGGTTAGAAACCAAGCTATACACCACGCTTGAAGACCACTGGCACTTCCAGGTCGTCAATCATTCCCGCGAGGAGAACCTCGGAGTAGTCGATCCCGAATACATCTTCCAACTCAGTCTCGGTCCAATTATTGACGATATTTTCCAGTCTGAAAAACGGGACACTTCGGGACAGTTGCTAGGCATTGACTTGGTAATTTCGAGTGGGGTACAGTTCAATCTACGGGTGACCAACATTCAAACGGGAGAGCTGAAATACGCCCGCGAAATTAAAAGTACGGTTACCAGTCGGGGCTTCAAAAATCCCTATGCGGGTATCTTATCGCTGACGCAGGATGGGGATGGCCAATCGGCTCGGGTGCGACCGCTTCCGCCTACCCCCGCCGCCGAAGCGCAACTCCTCAGCGCCGAAAAGGACCGCCTCTTCGATCTTGCCCTCAAACGACTTCCCCGCGTATGGAACGATGGCCTCAACCGTGTCTTTCCCGTCGCCTGCTACGTGACCGACATTACGGAGGGCAGCGCCCAAAAGCCAACCGCCATCCGTATCAATGCCGGCAGTAGCATGGGCATTAAGGCGCGCGGTACTTGGGAATGTTATACGGCGCAGGTTTACGAAGCAATGGGAGAGGTATTTGTTTATAAAAAAGTCATCGCTTATTTTTCGCCCCGCAAAATTGCTACGCACAGTACCAGCGGCAGTGTTTACAGCGGTCGTAAGGAATTGGGTGAGGCACTCCGCGCTGGACAGAAAGTTTTCTGTCGACCTTTAGCCAATTAACCCCCGCTGGTCCGCGCATTCCTCGTATCTTCGTTGCACAAAATTCAAGCTATTGGTTCCATCTGCTTCCACTTCGTATCTCGATCAACTCAATGATGTTCAACGCCAAGCCGTCACGACGACGGAAGGCCCCGTACTGGTAGTTGCCGGGCCCGGTTCGGGTAAAACACGGGTGCTCACTTACCGCATTGCGTACTTGCTAGAGCAGGGGGCGGCTCCCTGGGAAATTCTGGCGCTAACGTTTACGAACAAAGCCGCCCGCGAAATGAAGGAGCGGATTGAAAAGGTCGTCGGAACGCGGGCTAGCCGCGTTTGGGCGGGAACGTTTCACTCCCTGTTCGCGCGTATTCTACGGGTAGAAGCGCAGCACATCGGTTACTCCAGTAACTTCACCATCTACGATACGGACGACAGTAAAAGCCTCATTGGTCAGATCATTCGTGAGCTAAACCTGAACAAAGACGTCTACACCGTCAATAGTGTGCGCCAGCGGATTTCGTCCGCCAAGAGCAACCTCATCACGCCTAAACTCTACAAGCAGAACGAGGAGTTGATGAATCAGGACCGCAAGGCGAAGATGCCACATTTGTACAAAATTTACAGTCAGTATACCGCCCGTTGCAAGAAAGCCAGAGCGATGGATTTTGACGATTTGCTTTACCGTTTGTACGAATTATTGCAAAGTACACCAGAAGTGCTGGACAAGTACCGCCAGAAGTTTCGCTACCTTATGGTGGACGAGTTTCAGGATACCAATCACTTGCAGTATTCGATTGTGCGAAAGCTGGTGCAGTACGACGGCAGCCCCCGCAATATTTGCGTAGTAGGCGACGACGCACAGTCGATTTATGCTTTCCGGGGTGCGACCATCCAAAATATCCTCGATTTTGAAAAAGACTTTGAAAAACACGGCATTCAGGTCTTCAAGCTAGAGCAAAACTACCGCTCGACGGAGCACATCGTCCAGGCGGCGAATGAGATCATTACTTACAATCGCAACCAAATCCAGAAGCGCATTTGGTCGGATAAGGGCGTCGGTCAGAAGATTAAGCTCATCAAAGCGATTTCGGATACCGAAGAGGGTAAACGTGTTGCGGATACGATTATTGAGCAAAAAAACCGCTACCACCTCGCCAATCGGGACATTGCGATCCTGTACCGCACAAACGCCCAGAGTCGTATCTTTGAGGAATACCTACGCAAGTATAATATCCCGTACCGCATTTACGGTGGCTTATCGTTTTACCAACGCAAGGAAGTCAAGGACCTGATTGCGTACTTACGCTTAGTTGTCAATCCACGGGACGATGAGGCTTTTCGCCGCATCATCAATTTCCCCAAGCGCGCTATCGGTAAAACGACGGTGGACAAAATCGTTGCGCTGGCCGCCCAGCAAGACATCACGATGTACCAAGCGGCTCAGCAGTTGCCCATCGGTGGACGCACGCGCACCAATTTGGACGGTTTTATTGAAATGATCGAAAGTGCAACCCGCAAAATGGCCACGGCGGACGCTTACCAAGTCGCCACTTACATTGCCAAACGCTCTAAACTGGCCGAGTTTTACAACAAAGACAATTCCATTGAAGGCATGGGACGGCAGGAGAACTTGCAGTCGCTGCTAAACGGTATCCAAGCCTTCGTTGGAGAAGATGACGTGTCCATCATTGACACCAATACAGTGCCGGATAAGAGCTTGGCCAGCTACATTCAGAACATCGCCCTACTCACTGACTTTGACGAAAAAGACCCCAACCAGAACGACGTGGTCAACCTGATGTCGATTCACGCGGCCAAAGGGCTGGAATTCAAGTCGATCTTCCTGACGGGGATGGAGGAAAAACTCTTCCCCAGCTTCATGAGTATGGACACCCCCGAGGGGCTGGACGAGGAGCGCCGCCTATTTTACGTGGCCATTACGCGGGCCGAATCGCATTTGACCATCAGCTTCGCCGCCTCCCGCTACCGCTACGGCAATATGACCTACAACGCGCCGAGCCGTTTCTTGACCGAGATACCCGTGCAACACGTAGAAAACACGGCCAACCTGAGCGCTACGACCTCCCACGCCCGCACGCCCATGGGTCCACCCGCCGCCCGCGTGAGTGGTAATTTCTCCCGCAGTCGTGGCCGCGGCCCTGCCCAGCCCGTCATTGATCCGAAGGACTTCAACCCCAGCCCCAGTGATAAAATTCAGGCGGGCATGCTCGTGCTTCACCTCAAATTTGGTAAAGGCAAAGTCGTCCACATTGATAACGGTATAGCACACATCCGCTTTAACCAGACGAGTAACCCGGATAAGAAGATCATGCTGAAGTTTGCGAAGTTGCAGATTTTGGAGTAGTTGTTAACTGGTGAGCTACTACTTTTAAAAAGCCCAAATCTATCTTGCCATGCTTCACCTCCTGGTTATTCGCAGCGATCGTCCAGCGCGGTTGGCTGAATTTTATACCCAACTCGGTTTACAATTTGACTATCATCGACACGGTACGGGTGCTTGGCATTATTCTGCCGAACGGGACGGACTCGTGTTCGAAATCTATCCGTTACTAAAAAACCAAACAAACGCTGATACTTCGTTACGTTTGGGATTCACCGTTTCAAATCTAGACCAATTGCTCGACCAATTATCGGAACGAAACGTGACCATTCTTCGTCCGGCGCAAGTTACGGAATGGGGCTACGTTGCCGTGGTGCAAGACCCGGATGGACGGAAACTGGAACTAAAGGAAAAGTGATAATACCCAAATAAGGGGTTATTTATGTACGATTCTGACACAAATAAGGGGTTATTTGTGCTTGCTTATACATAAATAAG
>JBCDIR010000440.1:0-3763 GCA_038748735.1 Bacteroidota bacterium
CACAATGCACCCACCATCGCTTCGCACACCAACAGAACATCCTTCACGAAACTACCCACGAGAACAAGGCCAACAGCGACCGGCAGCAATATTGACTCCATGGGTACAAAGGCAAGCATGAATCTGATGACTGAGCATCACGGCCCCCGGCGTATCGCTATGCAGGCAGATAGATTCGATCTGTACGGGGACGATGTCGCCACTCGCTAGGGTTACTTCACCCTTTAAAAAACCGTTGACCTGGTTTAAAACGGCCTTTATTCGGTGTAAAACCGCGTCTTCCTGCTGACGACTTTGTAACGCATTCACCGCCACGTAGCGCCGATCCGCAAAGCCTTCCCGAATGGGCTGCATCCCTTGCGCCAAGCAGCAATCAATGGCTAAAGAATGCGCTAAAACCATGATTTTCAAGTTTGGATCAATGGACTTGACTACTTCGACGAAAGCCGTGGCTAATCGCTCGTTCTTAGCTAGATCGTTGTACAGCGCTCCGTGCGGCTTGACGTGTGCCAATTGTCCCCCGAGACTTTCCACCATCCCCTTTACGGCGCTAATTTGGTAACGCCACTGCGCCCGCAGCACGTTCAGCTTCTCCGCTACGGATACCCGCCCAAAATTCGTTCGATCAGCGTAGGACGGATGCGCTCCCACCGCCACCCCTGCGGCCAAGGCGGCCCGGATCGTCTGCTCCATTACCCAAGGTGTTCCACTGTGGAACCCACAAGCCACGTTACAAGACGAGAGGTAGGGCATCAAATCCGCGTCAAAGTTGTGGTTCTGACCGGGGAGGAGTTCGCCCGTGTCGCAGTTGAGGTCAATATTCACTGGTTCCTCGTAAACTAATCGCCCAAACACGCAAACTGCCGCTGGAAAAAGTCCATCTGCCGCACCGGATATTCCTCAAAGCCATTGCTCCAAAAGACGCGTACGAGATCCAGTTCACTGGCTTTGAGCGTACCGATAATGCTCCGATCAATGGGGTAGTAGACGGAGTAACGCAGCTCTTGCTTTACGGTATCGTATACGCCCCGGTCCAGGGTCCCCGCTTGAAGGTTGACAAATTCGCCATTGAGCATTTTGAGGGTCAAGATGCTGCGGTGGTCGATAAAACCGTAGGCTTCGCGGGCGTTGGGGTAGGCGAAGGTGAAGTCGAGCGTCAGGTAGCGATACCCACCCACGCTAGAGAGGTACGCCTCGCAGCGTAGGTACTCTCGGTCTTGTAGGTAGGGGCGCAGCCGCTCGTCCGTGTAACTAAAGAGTGGTTCGGGGACGAGATCGCGGCGGAGTTGATTCATCTCCTCATCTTGCCCCTCGAAAGCCAGTTGGCAGACTCGTCGTGGCGGTCGTCGTAGGACATCTTCAAAGCTGGTGGCTGCGCTATTATCCGTCAGGGGAATGAGACTAGCGTAGGACGCATCCGCCGCCGCTCGAATGGCCGCCGACCGATTGGCCGACCGTCGACTTTCGTTGCGGTTGCGGTTGAACGCTTCCACAAAACCACCTTTGGCGACTAGCTCCTGGTCCGTTACGGCCGTACTTTGGGATTCGCGCCACTGTTCGCGGCTGATGTTCAGGGTGCGTTGCGCCGCAGCGAGTTGTTTTTGCAGGATATTGCGCTGGTGCTCATTATCGCCTACTTCGGACCAACGGGCTTGTAATCGGCTCAGGTTATCTTCCGCTTCCTGCACGCGCTGAGCGGCTAGCTCGGCGGCGGTATTGGATAATTGAGCGCGTCGTTGCGCAATGTGGTATAAATCCTCCTGGTTGACGTTAATGGCACCATCTAGGGGTTCAATGTAACCTTTGAAAATAGGGTAAGTCGCCTGTTGACCATCCGCCGTTTCGATGGGGTCACCGTTGAAGTACTCCATATGCCCATCAGGGTAGACTTTGATCTTTTCACCTTTTTCGTTGGTGGTGATGACGGGTTGGGCCGCTCCGACCAGCGGAATTAGTAGGACCGTTACCAGGAGAAAGTGTAGAATTCGGGGCTTTTGCATAGTAGATTGTGATAAGACTTCGCTAATATACACTCAAAATGGGAGGGTTACGGAATTTTACGCCAAGCATTCCTATTGTGGATATTCTACGAACGGCAACAAATGGCAAATTCGCGCAAGTATTAGCTTGTTTTTGGCTAATTTTGGCCGATCGTCACTTTATCCATTAGTATGAAACATGTACTCCCGCTTTTCGTCATTGTACTCCTTTGTTCCGCTTGCGATGATTTGCTTCCGCCGTCTGCGGACCCGGCTTCCACAGCGACGATAGTTACCTTCGATGCGTTGGATTTTCAGTATCCGCGCTCCCTGCGCGATTCGACGGTGGTAGACGACTTTTTTGGTCGTAAAGTTGCCGATCCGTACCGCTGGCTAGAAGGGGATACTACCCAAGCCGTAAGCCGCTGGGTAGACGCCCAACAAGGAGCCACCGAAGCCTATTTGACGCAGATTCCGTACCGCTCGTCGATTGCCAAACGTTTGGGGCAATTGTGGGATTTTGCCCGTTTTGGTATTCCCGAATACCACGGCGAATACTATTACCTCTTCCATAACGACGGCCAACAAAACCAGGACGCCCTCTACCGGGTACGTACCCTCAAAGACGATTTGGAATTGGTGCTGGACCCCAATACGTGGTCTGCCGACGGTACGCGCGCTTTGGGGCGGTACCAATTTTCTCCCGCAGGTGATTTCTTAGCCTACCAAGTCTCCGAAGGCGGCTCCGATTGGCAACAAATTCGGGTACTTGACCTAAAGACAGGCCAGCATCTGGACGAGCGACTACGCGGCGTCAAGTTCAGCAATATCGCCTGGGCGGGCCGCGGTTTTTATTACAGTCGCTATCCCGGTGACGACAATGACCTGTCGCGCAGTAATACCTTTCACCAGTTGTATTATCACCGTTTGGGTACCCCCCAAAGCGAAGACCAACTGGTGTACGCCGACCGTGCGCACCCGCAGCGCAATGTCTACGCACAAACGGACAGCGCGGGGCACTGGCTCGTACTGAGTGCCACCGAATCGACGAGTGGTAACGCCCTCTACTTCCGCGATTTACGTGACGCCGACCCGTCTTTCGTCCCCGTGGTAGATAACTTCGACCACGATTACGTTTTCGTGGGTAAGAACGGTAGTAGTCTCCTGTTCCTAACCAACGACGAGGCCGATAACTGGCGGCTCATTCAAGTCAGTACGCAGCAACCCGAGCGGGGCTACTGGGAAGAAATTATTCCTCAGCGTTCCGAGGTGCTGCAAGAGGTCAAGCAGGTAGGGGACCGACTACTGGCCAAGTATCTACGCAACGCGACCAGCCACGTCGTGATCTTCGACTTGGAAGGGAAAGAAATCAAGCAAGTCCGTTTACCGGAACTGGGGACACTAACGGGTTTTCGCCGGGGTAAAGACACCCAAGAGGTGTTCTTCGGCTTCACTTCCTTCACGCGACCAGAAACCGTTTACCGCCTCCGCCTGGACGATTACCGCACGGCGCTCTTCCGGCAACCGGAAACGGCTTTCCGCGCCGACGATTACCAAACCAAGCAGGTGTGGGTGAAAAGTGCCGACGGTACCGAAGTCCCCGTATTTCTCATTGCCCGCAAGGGCGTAACACTCAATACGCCGCGGCCCACCTTGCTGTACGGCTACGGTGGCTTTGACATCAGCATCGTCCCGAAGTGGAACCTGACGCGCTTGTTGCTCGTTCCCGGCGTGCTCGAAAACGGTGGAGTAGTGGCCGTTGCTAACCTGCGCGGCGGTGGCGA
>JBCDIR010000441.1:0-3750 GCA_038748735.1 Bacteroidota bacterium
GGCTTCAGGGGTGATCGCCGTATTTTGACTGATAGCGTACACCAGACTTTCTTCTCCGTAGAGTCGATTATAGGTATTAATGAGCGCGCCCTCAAACGCGACGGCCACGTCTTGGGCCAGAAAATCGATGTAGATGGTACCGCTGCCGTTATAGCTACCGTTTTCTAAGCTAACGTCCGTCAGTTGCAGGGTGAACTCGCCGACTTGTACCGTCTGTCCGGGAATGACACTGGTGTTGAAGGTGGTGTTAATCGTTTCGGTATAAGTGACACAATCGCCCGGAGAAAGATTAACGTTGGGCGTGGGCGTGCTCAGGTCCAAATCGGAGGGCGTAGCGATGGTATTATTTTGGTAAGTAAAAGAGACCGGTTCGCTCCAACCATCGTTGCGGTAAGTAAGTTCGTTCAGTGGATCGTAGGCCTGGACCCGGACGACGTAAGTAGCGCCTTCCTGCAGGGGCGGTTGCATCAAGTCGTACTGAAAAAAGGTGGTCAGTAGATCGTTTTGTTGATAGGTAAATACTTGGTTTTCGTAATTGAAAACATCGTACGGATTGACAAACTGATAGTCGTCCGCATTGACGAGTTGTAAACGGTAAAGTGTACTGGTTGGCAATCCGGTGGGCGTCCAAGTAAAGATGATGTTTTGAGGTTGGGTCGGCAGCAGGAGATCGTTCTGCGAGGGGTAAATGACAATGGGCGGATCGTAGACGATGACGGGAAAAAAAGCGCAGTTACCCGTGAACGAAAGCAGTTCGTTCGTGACAAAATCCAGGGCTTCCACACACAAGCTGTATAGCCCTTCGGGTAAACTTTCGTTGCGGACTACGGCTTCGTAATCAATACCTTCGAGTACAAAATCGTCGGGACCTACGTCTCCGTATAAACTGCGGAGTTCACTAAAACGAAACTCCCGCACTTCGCCCCCGGCCAGGACGATGGGTACGACGGCCGGGATGTTGCGTCTCATGCGCACCCGCGCGCCGGTAGTGGTGTTGGTGAGATCAGCTACCAGTTTTACCTCCCGCGTTTGGGTCGACAAATTGGTAAGGAGAACGAGGACTTCACTTTCAAAGGAAATCACTTCGGCCAAAGTCGTTGGAGTAGGTGCAGTGGGGACCAACACTTGTAAGTTGACGTCTTGGCTGCGGATCGTCGACCAGGCCAATAGACAACACAGTACAGGGAATAGAAGCGGTGTTTTCATCGTGTCATTGCGATTTACCACACAAATGTAGCTGGCGTAGCCAGGCCACGTTTGTACTGAGGTTGCAATCGCTAGTGATGAGGTTACGCGTGCTGGTCCAATTAACCTCTGCTGTCCTTTTCAGCTGAAAACCAGCTGTCTGCTTACACTTTCCACTCTGATCTGCGGTCTGCCGTGTAGGTCATGTCAATGCTTGATGACTTTCCGACGGAGAACATATCGCTCCGCTAATATTTCTATGATGAGCAAGCCGCTTGGAACGGCTGTTAGTGGCACTTGCATGGTTTGGGTACCGGTGGCTTTTGTTCTTATTAGCAATTGCCCTTTGCTGTCGTAGACGTGAACTTGCGTATCCTTGGCAGTCCATTCTGCAGGTAGAGAGATGTTTAGATGTTCCGTGGCCGGGTTGGGATAGAGGTTTACCAAAGGTTCCTCTTCTGGTTCCGTAGTGTTAACCAGAAAATCCTCGAAAGGATAGTCCGCGTCCATTTCGCCACCGCATTGCGTCGTTTTAAGAATGAGGTCAAAGTTACCCGTAGCGTAGCCCACGCTGTCATTAACAAAATCGACGGATCGAATGGGCGCACCGGGTTGATTTGGAAACTGGGCTTCCCAGCTTTGCCCGCCGTTGGTAGTTTTAAAAATACCGAATCGGAACAAAGAAGAATTAAACCCAAATAATTCCTCTCCGATCACTAAAAATCCAACCGAATCACTGGGGAAAGAAAAGTCGAAGTTGCTACCCGTAATGTCGACATCTTGAGTGGTCCAGGTTTGGCCCCCGTCGGTCGTGTGGTAGAAAGTACTCGGTAAATCATCGAAAAAGGATCGGTTTAGTAAATAAAAGCCCCGTTCGGCAGTCCAAAAGTGGAATTTTGGACTTTCGTTAATATTTGTATTGGGGTGTTGCCCAATTAGCTCCCACGATTGACCCGCGTCTTCACTTTTAAGAATGAGCGTTTGAAAAGAAGAATCAACATCCGTCACGGCTACGCCCGAAGCGTATAATATACTGTCGCTGGGCTGTACAATGTGCTCAACTCCTCCCAACAGGCTGAAACCTTCGTCCGCCAAGTTGTATACCTCCGCAGCAGTGCCAGTAGTGAAAGAATAGCGCAAAATCCTTCGATTACCAACAAGGACAACGCCCTCGGGACGATAGGCGAAGTCATAGATATATTCCTCCTCAAACGTAGCTTCCACCGTCCAATTGTTGCCACCATTATAAGACCAGTATAGCCCACTACCATCCTCGTAGCGGCCTAGTCCAATGAGTGTGTCGCCTGCTAGATAAGCGAAGTCCGTGAGGTTATAAGCAGGGGTAGCGATGGTGTCCCAACTGTCGCCCCCGTTCGTGGTGCGAAGTAGGCGGTTGTCACCTTGCAGGAGAATGCCGTTGGCCTCGTCTTTAAAATCGACGTGAAAATTGGTCTGGTTATCCTGAGTGTTGATGTGCAATAAGTCCCACTGTGCGTGAATTGTCAATGATGAGTACAGCAAAAGAATGACGAGTGTAGAAAGCAGCTTCATTTTTAATTCAAAGATCAGGTGATTAGTATTACCATGCCGGAGCTTTTTAGCAAGCTATTATACATTTTCCTATCTTTCCCACATGAAAACCATCTTCCTACCTACCCTTTTTACCCTGATTTGTACCATGAGCTTAGCGCAAGATTTTCAGCGCGTACCGTTACACGACGGTTGGCAACTGCGCTCGGCGGACCATCCCGAGGGAGCGACTTTACCCGCGAAAGTCCCCGGTTTGGTGCAGGAAGAGCTCATCCGCAGCGGCCTATTGCCCGATCCGTACTACGGTACTAATGAAAAGCTCGTACAATGGGTCAGCGAGCAAAATTGGGCCTACGAGCTGAACTGGGAAATAGCTAAACTAGACGATAACCGCCACTACCAACTCAATTTTCGCGGCTTAGACACCTACGCCGCCGTATCGCTCAATGGACAGAATATCCTCGCCGCAGATAATATGTTTCGGTCTTGGCAGGTACCCGTGAACGGAATTTTGCGGGAGGGAACTAACCGATTGCGGATTGTCTTTACCGCGCCTGTAAACCAGTTGCGACCCGTGATTGACACGTTTGCGTATCCGCTCCACCAAACTTCGGTCAACGATACCGGCGAACCTCGCGTAGCTAATTTTGCCCGCAAAGCGCAGTTCCAGTTCGGCTGGGATTGGGGGCTGCGGCTGGTGACGATGGGCATTTGGCGACCCGTTTACTTGGAAAGTTGGGCTAAGGCAAAGCTCACTGACGCGCAATTTCATCAAAACAGCTTATCGCAAGAGGTAGCGGAAATGACCGTCAAAGTCAAAATTGACCGCCGCGAGCCGGGGCAGTACGAAATCCGCGTACGCGGCATCGACGAAAAGGGGCAAACCTACACCCGCCGCCCGCTGCTGGATAGCGAAAATGAGTTGGACATCAACTTTCGCATCGATCAACCGCAGTACTGGTGGCCCGTCGGTCACGGTCCGCAAAACCGCTATCACCTAGCGTGTCAGTTGTGGAAAGACGGCGAACTGGTCGA
>JBCDIR010000442.1:0-3741 GCA_038748735.1 Bacteroidota bacterium
CTTGCGGGCGAGCTGGTCCTCGCTACTGACGCAGTAGGAACCACTACCGACGGCTGCGATCCGTTAACTAATGCGGCTGACTTAGTGGGCAAAATTGCTTTAGTAGACCGGGGTAATTGCCAGTTCGGTACCAAAGTGTTGGCTATGGAAGAAGCCGGAGCAATTGCTGTCATTGTTTGTAATAATACTGATGATAATGAAGAAGCAGGACTCATCTTTGCGATGAACCCCGGTGTGGATGGTGATCAAGTGACTATTCCAGCAGTGATGATTAGTTTGAATAATTGTAACACCATCAAAATGGATCTGCCGGGCGTAACCGTCAGCTTTGAAAATGGTATTCCAAACCCTGGCCCGACGGGGCGGGACAGCGACTTCGATAATGGCGTAATTGTCCACGAGTACACGCACGGTATTTCTACGCGTTTAACGGGCGGACGCCTCCAGAGCGGTTGTCTGAGTAGTCAAGACCAAGATGAACAAGCGGGTGAGGGTTGGAGCGACTGGTTTGCGCTGGTCATGACTACAACTTCTGAAAATTTTGCTGACGAACCACGTGGTATTGGCACTTACGCTAATGGGCAATCCCCTGCGGGCGGTGGGATTCGGGAGTATCCTTATACCCGCGACATGACCATTAACGAGCATACTTATGCGGATGTGACCTCCGTTTCGGTCCCGCACGGGGTGGGTTCTATTTTCTGTGCTACCCTCTGGGATATGTACTGGAACCTCGTGGACGAATACGGCTTTGACGACGATATTTTTGCGGGTACGGGCGGTAATAATATTGCCATGCAATTGGTGATAGACGGTATGAAACTTCAGCCTTGTTTACCTAATTTTATCGAGGCACGAGATGCCATTATCGAAGCAGACGAAGCCAATAATAACGGGGCGAACTACTGCTTGATTTGGGAAACCTTCGCCCGTCGTGGAATCGGAGCCAGTGCGCAGGATGGGGGCGTAGAGGCGTTTGATCTGCCTTTCGATTGCCCACCAGCCTACCGCGTCGTGAAGACGGGACCCGAAGCGGTGACGGCGGGGGAAAACATTACGTATAATCTCTCCATCGTCAATGGCCGCAGTGAAACAATCGCTGATGCCGTTGTCACTGACCGGATTCCGGCGGGAACCATCTACGTAGAAGGCAGCGCTACCTGCGACGTAAGTGTAGACGGTCAGGAACTGACCTTCAACTTGGGCCAAGCCACCCCAGGTGCGGAGTTTGATTGTAGCTACGAATTGGCGACGGACCCCGGCTTAGGATCGCGCATTAACTTCGAGGATCGGGTCCCCAACGGAGGGATGTGGGACTTTGCAAACGATGGTTCTAACGAAAACAACTTCACGCTGCGCGTTAATGACGCCTACACAGGCATCCTCTCGTTTATTGCCCGCAACTACGAAGAACGCTCCGATATGTTCCTCGTACTGGAAGAACCCGTCACGCTCGAGGGTACGTCACCGGGGATGACTTTCTGGCACCAGTATTTTACTGAAACGGACGTAGACGGTGGTGTTGTTGAAATTTCTGCGGACGGCGGCACTACTTGGGAAGACGTCGGCGCGGATAATATTCCGGTCAACGGTTACACGACTACCCTGGCCAGCACCGACAATCCCCTGGCGGGCCGACCCGCTTTTTCGGGTAGTTCGGAATGGATTCGTTCTATGCTCGACCTATCAGCTTATGCGGGCCAAACGGTCCTGGTGCGCTTCCGTTTTGGTAGCAATAGCGGAGGTGCTCGCCTCGGCTGGATCATTGACGACATCACCGTATTTGACGACTTAAACTATCTGGAAAATACGGCCTGTACGGATAACGACGGGGAGGAACTATGCAGTACCGTGATTACGGTTGTCAATACCGATCTGAATAGTAATACCCTGGAGATCAACCAAACGCGTAGCCTAGAACTGTACCCCAACCCGGTCCAGGAAACCCTGACCGTTTCCTTGGCGGAAACCATTACGGAGACCGTCGAAGTAGCCCTCTTGGGTACCGATGGTAAAGTATTGCAAAGCCAGCAGTTTAGCCAGTTCCAGCAAACGGAATTGGACTTATCCAACTTACCAGCCGGTATCTATTTGTTACGTTTCCAAACGGAGACCGACGTCACTACCCGACGAGTGGTCAAGCAATAAATCAACGCTGCGGAGTAACCAAGCTTTGTTGAGCACCTGTGGATCTGCGCTGATTTGTTGGCGCAGATCCACTATTCTTTTCTTTAAGGGTGACTGGCGTAGCTTGCTAAGCTGACGAGTGTAACGAATCAAGCGAGTGCCGCTTTTACGGCGTGCCGTACCTAGTTCCCGGTGGCGTTGCAAGTAAATCCGAAAGGTGTCCAGTAGGTTATCCAAGGCCCAATCGTCTCCTTTTTCGTAGTAAATTTTGAGCAACAGCATGCGCGCGAGTAAGTTATAGTACTGCTCCGTGAAGACAACCAGTTGGAGAGTGCTAATGGCCAGGTCGTACTGCTTACAACTGTAACTGTACACCGCTTTGTTGTAGGTGTAGGTGTTGTCCCGTACGTTTTCTGGCAAACGCTCCCGTTCGGATTGGAGAAAGTTGTCTACCCAAGCGTGTTGTTCCAAATCACACGCCAGCGCCACTATATTGGTGTAGTCCCACTGCAGGAGGACGCCCCGGTGGTAGAGCAATTCAGAGTCCAGCATTTGTCGGTACAGCTCGAACAGTTCCGTTTTGAAGTTGACTTCCCCCCGGTTGATGCGTCCGATACAAAAGTTGATCGCGTGGGTGTACAACCCCCGACCTTCAACGGCCTGGAAGTAGTTGGCGACTTCGGGCAGCACCGCTTTGAGGGCCTGATAGTCCGCCGCTTGTCCGCCACGGAGCATACGGTAGGTGAGGTAATACGCCCAGGGGCGAGGTTGTTGCTGATAACGTTCGGGCTGCGCCGCTAGCCGACCCAGCCAGTGCTGAAGGTCCGTTTGCGGATAAGTATGTCCGAACACCTGTTGGCGGGCCTGCAACTGACAGGCGAGGCGCATCCGTTCTTCCAGATAGTAATATTCTAGCTGCTCTACGGCGGTAGTGAGTTCTTGCCCTTGCCCACGTTTTCCAAAATTGATGTTAAAACTATCGACCGTCTGGTGGTACTGGGCGGCTAATTGGTAAGCGTCGGCCGCTGGGCTAGTCGCTGCATCCACTTGCCATTTGCGTTCGGTTTCCTGAAAAAGGGCTACTTGATTATGAGCCAGTGCGCGGCTGAGGAGGTGGAGATGTTGTAGGTTGTGCTGTTCCTCGTAGTGTTGCTGACGAAGGAATCGCTTCAGTAAACCGACGAGGTTGGACAGCAAGGTTCGTATCCGTTGTTCCCGGAATTTTTCTCCCGGAAAGACCTGCTCAAAAGCCGCTTCCAGGGAAAGGTCAGCCCTTGTCCAATCCGCTTGCGCGAGAATATAGTCCAATAACTGCGCCGTCGGTTGGTGCGTGTTGAAGTAGGGAGAATAGACAAACTTGCGAAATACTTTCCATTCGGTAGCGGGTAGGCTGCTTAGGTACTTGATAAATTTGCTGTTTTGCATGTTATTAAGCAAGTTTAAATCTGAAATAGCTTAGGTTAGTTTGGGTTTAACTAATTGATAATAAGCATAATGTGATTTTTTAAGTTAAAAATTTTTCTTAAAAATACGAATATTTGTACTTTGAATACTGCTAATACGGTCGCAAATTTGTGTCCATCTATACAGGAAGCCTTACTTTAAGGAATGCAA
>JBCDIR010000443.1:0-3737 GCA_038748735.1 Bacteroidota bacterium
CTCCTCTTCGGGGTAAGCCCGCAAGTTGAAAGCGGTACCCAAAACAGTCGTCACCGCGTCGGAAGTGTAGATACGAAAAGGACGTAAGCTATCCGTTGCTACATCAAAATAAGCTTCGCCACTGAAGGCTAGGTAGCGCTCGTCGGTGCGGTCTTCGTAGGTAACTTCCGTCGTTTCGTTGAGCCAGATTTTGGTCCCATCGGGTAGCGTTACCTCCTGCTGCTCGCCGACCACGGTGCGGGCAATGATCGGAATAATTTCCGCTGTTGCCGAGCTGCGCTGCCACCACCAACCCGCTACGAGTAGAATAGCCACGCTAGCGGCAATCGCCAACCCAGATCGACCCCGTAAAGTGCGAACTTTTGCCGGACGGCGGGACGGCGAATGCGTCGTGGACGTGCGCTGAGCTACCTTTTCCCAGACCTGCTTTTTGTTGGAACTGAAATCGGGATAAGCCATATCCTCGGTCAGTCCCCAAAGTCTTTCCGTTTTATCAAAGAACGTTTGACCTTCGGGTCCACTCGACACCCACGCCATGAGCTCGGCCTTCTCTTCCGGGCGTATGTTGCCCGAGAGGTGTGCTGCCATCAACTCCTCTGCGCGAGTATTTTTCATCGTTTATTCCCTTTGTCAATGGTAGGATGCGGGTAGATACACTTACCCCCTACGTTCTTGATAATTTTTTTCAAAGATAGGGTATTTTAGAGAATGGAGTAGGATTTTAACTACTACCATGATTTCCCAAGCTATCGTAAAGATAAACAGGTGGTACGCTCCTGAAGGTCGCGGACAAGTCCACCTACTGCGCAAGCTGGCAAGTCGGCGATAGCCGCTTAACCGCGAGCCTGAGAGCACTACCACGACCGCGCCTAAGCGTGAAAGTACAACCTAAAAGGAGTAGTCAACTAGCCAAAGGACTACCTACAATATTAGCCTTAACAAGGCATTAGTCGATCATCCGCCAATTAATTCCAAAACGAAAAGCGGCCTCCGGCCAGGGGTAAAAAGCCGTTTGGAAGAGTCGTTCGTCGTCGGCTACGAAGAAGTAGAGGTTTTCCATTTTGAAAAACGCCCGAAAAGTCTTGACTTTCATATTAAAGAAAGCGTCGATGCCAGGGACGAGATCGACCGTTTGGCGGTTTTGTAACTGAAATTGACCCACGAAGGGGTTATAGTAATTGGGTTGGTAGGCCGTCGCGTAGCGCGCGTCGATACCCATTTGCATATCCAGTACTTGGAACCAAGTGTCTTCGTAGATGAAGCTGTGTTTGGCAAATAAGGTGGGTAGGCGTAATTCGTCCGCTTCGGTTTGCTGTAAGGTCACTCGATTAAGCAAACGGAACACCCCAAAGCGGAAGTCTTTCTGGACCGCAAACTGCAACAACGGAATCACCCCATTACGTTGTTGCGGGATAGACGTACTGTCAAAATAAATGAACTGACTCAGTAAATGATACTGTGCCGCCAGTTGTACGTCCAGTTTTGGGACCGTGTAACTAGCCCCGATGCGGGTATCCAGGCTGCGGGCGAAATTCCGGGTGTATAATACTTTTTGACTCAGCAAAAACCGCGTTTGCAATACGGTTGGGCTGTAGAGTTGGTTTCTAAAATCGAGGGCCAAAGTACCGGCTTTCCCCAGGTCCACATCCAATTTGGCGTTGACGCGGTAATCCCCCGCCTGATCGAAAATGGCCAGCAAACCCTCCACCTGTAAACGCAGCCGTTCGCCGGGGCGCAGTCCTACCTTTCCGGTTAGTAATAAGTTATTGATGGTCGTATCCGTCGGCTCAATTTGGAGGCGATGGTAGCGGTGGGTAAGTCCAACTTCGATCAGATCCCGCTGCTGCCGTTCCGCCTGCCGGTTGCCGCTGGTGAGGCGAAAAGTGCTGAGGCGAAAGCTGTTTTCCAGCGTACGGTGGTTGATGAAGTAGCGTACACCACGGAAGGTATCGACCGCTAATTCCGGAAAACGCTCGTAAAATATGCGGTCACTTTCATCGTAAGCATCGTCAAAACGGTAGGTACTGCGGTCGTAGTCCAGTTGGTGGGAAAGGGTGAAAGCCCGTTTCGCCCGCCCGGTCGAGTCGATCTGCCCACCAATGCGATAATACTGGGTGTACATCCACTCCTTGTGGTCGTGGCGGCTGCTCGCGTTGGTTAGGTAGACATCGGCCGTGGCGGGAGACGAAAACTCGCCGCCCGTTTCTGGCAGATTGATGATGCCACCATTTTCTTGGGCATTCATCACGTTGGACGCGTAGCTGAAAAAGCCGTCGTAGCGTCCGCGCTTGCTGTGAAACCAGAGGCCCGTAGCCAAGCTGCGGATATTGTTGCGTTGATTCGGATAATGCGTGCGCGCACCCTCCTGAGTAATGCCCGAATAGCGGAGTGTATAGTTCAGGCCGTTGGCAAAATTGCGACTAAAATCTGCTTGCAGCAAGTTGTCTCGTTGCGTACTCCCCTGCATAAAGGAGAGATTCGTAAACGGACGCTCTAGGCGATAATAAGGCAAGTTTTTACCCGTCGTATAGTATAAATCGTACTGGTTCCAACCGAGGTCCAAACCACCGCGATCTCGTCCGGTATAGACTAGTTGCTGATGAGCAGAACCCGGTAAACCTAGGTTGGCGTAGTCGTCGGGAAATTTGCGCGTCGGGTCGTACTGCTGAAATTCGGTCAGTAGCGTATCCTCGAAAGCGAGTTCCTCGTTGGGATTACCGACTTGAAACACAAAAACGCCGAAGGTGTCCGGAGCTACCTCGCGCTGGGTACTATTCCCGCCTCTCTGGTTGTTTCCACCCTGGCCGCTGCCCGTAGTGGGGCGGCCACCGCCACTTCCGCCCGGGAAAGTAGAGCTTGGCCGCTGTGCCTGTACCTGCACCGTGCCGACGAGCAGCAACAAAAAGCCGATGAGCACCGACCAACCACCTTGCCATGTAAGGCTATATTTCGTCATATCTCCTGTTCAAACGCCAAAACGGACGTTACTTATTAGACATTATCAACACAACTTGTCATAAGCCTAGACTTGCTCTTTTTAGCACTATCTTCGTTAAAAAGCCTCACTAATGCTAAGGCATTGCTTACGTTTTTTGCCTTGATAGCACTAAAAAATAGCGGCGTCTCCTTCTTACACAAGTTATATTCATAACGTCTACTGCAAAAGTACTTTCTTAACAATCGTTTGACCTTGCACTTTCGCTTCCAGAAGATATACACCACTGGCTAAATTGGGGAGTAATAAATCAATCGCGTTCGGTCCCAACCACCGTTCACCGAAATCAGCTACGGGCCGTCCTTGCAAGTCCACTAATTGGAGTTGGGCCAATTGCTCCGGACTGCCTTCTCCCAGCTTGACTTGCACGTAATGGCTAGCAGGCTGTGGATAAACGGTAAACGCTGCGTTCGTCACCAAGTCATTCGTATTGCTCACCGCATCACAAGCAATGATACTCTGATCCCGATCTCCACACGCATCACCGGGACCTTCAAAAACGAAGAGGCCCTCCTGCATGTCGATTAACAAAATATTGCCCGACGGTAAAAATGGATATACGCCCCACGCCCCGCGATAATTGTTATCAAAAGGCCAAGTAGAGCTGTCGTACTGCAAGACGGGTACGGGGTTGGCAGGATCGGCAATATCGTAGACCCAGAGTCCGTCGTAATAATAGGAAACGTAGAGGTAATCACAGGCGACAAGCTGATTATGCGGGATAGTCTGCGTAATATCCTCA
>JBCDIR010000444.1:0-3732 GCA_038748735.1 Bacteroidota bacterium
GTCTATTTTGATGAGATATTGTTTATTACAGCAGTTGCTGCTCTCGTGTTAAAGTTGCTACTTCGAGCTTTTTTCCCCGCTGCCCAAGGTGCCTCTGGATAGGGCGTTCTCGTTCGTTGGTCCTGTGGAGGTTCAGGGTGTCGTTTAACCAACGGTAGTCAAAATCGACTGGGTCCGCAAGCCTACGCAAGGATAATTGAACTTGTTTATCAGCTATTCTCCAATTGTAATAACGGACGTCTGCCCGCAGCGGAAAGCGTTCGCCCACTGCTAACGGACCGATGACTTGGCCGTTGGCCGAAAGGGTTCCGAGGGCTTCGGAAGGTGCGTTGCCCACTACTTTAGCCAGTATGCTATCACCTTCTACCGTCAGTAAAGGTTGCCAAGCGGGGCGCTTCACCGAAAACTGTCGGGATGTCTCCAGCAATTGTCCGTTTGGTCCCGTAAAGCGGAGGTCTAGCCGCGCCTCCAGCCGTGCTTTGGGCCATAAACTGTCTGGTAAGTGCAGCGTCAACTGTGTGCGGTCGCCCACTTCCTCTTGCCACTGCCATAGCGTATCGGGTAGGTGGATGCTGGGAGTAAACAAGGCATTGGCATGGTCCGTGACGAGGGTAGCCCGCAAATCCCCCGTGGGAATGGCTAGCCCGTTATGGTCTGCTACTTGTATATCAAAAGCGACCGCCTCGTTCGCCGCAAAATTTACTTGCGTGGTCAGGAATTTTAATTGGTATTCTTCTAGTTCGTAGTCTGCCAGTTGGAAGCGGCTGGAAAAAGTGTGCTGTCTGTATCGCTTGATTTCTCGTAATTCAATTTTGTACGTTCTGTCCAGCGGGAGGCTGTCACCTAATATCCACGTCAACTCATAGTGACCAGCGGGCATAGACGGCAGTATGGTGTCTAAATATCTGAAGTCAGGTCCCCGTTGGGTTGAACGTACGCGTAGACGCAGTGGTCGGCGCAGCGGTTTATCACGCTTGCTGTGCAATAACGCCTTAAGTCGCAAGGTATCTCCGGGGCGGTACTGAGGTTGACTAAACGCTACGTAGCCACGTGCCGAACGCGAGTTACCCCAATTCGTGATCCGATTCCACAAGCGCTGGAATGGCCACCGATAAACGTGCCAATCACCGTAAGAGAATCCCCGGTGCAGGTAGGTGACCGGCCGCTTGACCCAGCGAACGGGCGTGCTCAGTACCCAACCGACGCGGGTCTGGCTGAAGTTTTGGAGCCGTCGGAGGAGTAGTGGTTTGTCAATAGTACCCTGCAATTCCTGTACCAGGGTATCCTGGTCCAAATAGGCAATGAGCAAACCACCGTGTCGACTTTTGCCGTAGAATAAAGTCGAATCTGTTTCGCTGGGGCGTAAGTTGCGGGTACGTAACTGTATGGCATTGACCCGTACTGGAAGTCCTGCTGCGTCCGACAGGCGTACGGCGAAGCGGTGTTCTTGCTGTTGTAAAAACCATTGTATCCCACTCTGTTGATGGGTACGCCAAGTGATTTTTTCGCCTTCCGGTTTAACAATGAGGTAATGCCCGGTGGGTAAGCTGTCAAGCGTTTCACGCTGGTGATAAGGACGGGCTTGTCCAAAGCATTTTGTGAGATCGGGTTGCGCCGGTGAGCTAGTTTGTAACCGAATATGCTCCGCCGCGGAAATGCGGAATATCGACCCCTGAGATTGTGCCACTAGTGACGTTACGATACCAAATAGTAAACAAAAGTAGCGCGCACGTAGGAGCATGGTAGTACCTTTAGGTTACAGAACTTGCTTAAAAATATCTTGCAATGCTCAAAATCGCCCTTTTGGCGCTACTTTTCGTACCGTACTCGCCTTGATAGCGCTGCTATCAGCCTCCGTGCGTCCCTCAATTAGCACCAAAATTGCTAATTTTTACCTATTGCAGATATCGTTAAGTAAGTTCATAACAATGGATGCTGTTATTGCCTAAATTACATAACGTCTATTCAAGGTAGTGTATTTGGTACGTTCGTTCTGTTAATTTAAGCGGCTGTACTAGCGTAGGTGTACGCAGCGTTCGCAAAGATTAAGCCCTTTTCCTTCAAAAATCGCCAATCACCACTTCACAACATTACCACATCACCACCTGAAAAAATCACCACTTCACCACCTAAGAAACCCGTACGCGTTTCGTCGCCATCGCCTTCAGTAGCCAATTCGGTAGCGGTTTGTGGGGGTCACGTCCTTTGAGTTGGATGGACCAATTGAGCGCCTTGATGAGGGGAACTTTGTGCGCTTCCACGAATTCAACCAGCGAGCCGTCCGCATCTTCGAGATAGCCCCACGCGCCGTTGGTGTCGCCCATTTCGAAGTTAGGATCACTTTGAACGGTAAAGGGGAAGCCCGCCGCCGCACACTCCTGAATGAGGTCCTGGATATTACGCGTATCGAAGCAGACGTGGATGTAGCCGAGGTCGCCCCAGTAGCGATCCTCAAATATTTTTCGGGATTGTCGGTCGAGCGCCTGAATCAATTCCACTTCGCTTTCGCCGAGTAGCGGACTGAAACCGCCCGTGGGGTACTGTTCCCTGCGTAAGAGCACCCGCCGCAATCGCCCTGCCTCTGCATTAGATTCGTCGACGTAATCGTAAACGACTTTGGAATAACCAAGTACGCCACTGTATAAAGGTAGCGCCGCGTCGATGTCTGATACGCCGATACCAACCCCCAGTACCGCACCAAAAATGCCGTTTTTCTTACTGAACCAATTGTCCGAGTGCTTGCAGTGGATAAGGTTGCCGTAAGGGTCTTTGAAATAAAAAGCCGGATGACCGTCCTTTCCGTCGGCGGGTTCGGTCAGCAGCGTTGCGCCGGAGCCTTGGAGCTGCTCGTAAGCCCTGGGTACGTCGTACGACTTGATGGTCATAAAGTTGACCCCCGTGTCACCGAGGAGGATACTGAAGTCAGCGGCCTGGGGTTCGCGCTCGCTGTACTGCCATATCTCGTAACCACCGCCACCGGTGTGATTCATCGCTAAGATAGCGTGTTTGGCACGCGGCTGTCCACCCATGTAGCGGGCCATGTCTTCGGCCACATTATGATCGTCAAAAACCATAAGGTCCGCGCCGAGGTGCTTGGCGTACCAGCGGAAAGCCTCCTGCGCGTCCGTTACGCCCACGCCGACTTGCTGAATACCGTAGATGATTTTTTTGGTGGTCATGGTTTTCATTGTTTCGATGGTCCAGTTGGGGCGGCTACTAGCCACCGCTCAACTCGAATAAAAAAAGCCCTTCCGGTCGGAAGAGCTTTCAGAGTGGAGAATACCGGAGTCGAACCGGTGACCTCTTGCATGCCATGCAAAAATAGACTTGATAACTATCTGATAGTCAATAAGTTAATCGCAAGGTTTCTTTTGCCATTTTAAGAATCTTTGCCACTATGATTAACGTTTATCTGAGGTTAGACACCTCCCGCAAACTCAAAAATGGAAGTCATCCTATCGTCTTAATGACCACTTGGGGAACAATGTAAGACGCAAAAGATTAAAAAGTTTCTCCTGTAAAAAACAATCTTGGGACTTCGATAATCATCGTTTTCTCCACTCTGAGCGCAAGAATGATCTACTAGATGCCTACGAGAAAAAAGCTCTAAGGATTGTAGATTATATGGACGAATGGGACTATACCCACTTCGTCAAAGAACTTAACCGCTCAGATAAAAAGCCGGAACAAATCTACAAAAAACTTCTAGCCTATCTCAAAGAACTAGAGCAA
>JBCDIR010000445.1:0-3731 GCA_038748735.1 Bacteroidota bacterium
CATTCGTATTTTTAGTCTAGTACTTCTCTTTTGCAACGGCGCTTTCGCCCAAAAAGCTACGCAGTTAGATAGCCTTATCTACCAGTATTATCAAGCCAACCAACCCGGTGTAGCCGTGACGGTTATCCATCAGTCCGAGACGGTTTACACCCAACGTATTGGTCTGGCTAATTTAGAGCATCAAGTCCCCATCAGTGATTCGACCGCCTTTTGTTTAGCGTCCGTCTCAAAGCAATTTACGGCTTATCTCGCCTTGCTATTAGCGCAGGAAGGTAAGCTGGACATGCAGGCCGATATTCGGGACTACCTACCGGAATTGGCAGAGCTGCCGTACAAGATCACGGCCGTTCAGTTGGCCAATCACACGCACGGTTTACCTAATGTGTCGGAGCTGGTAAAGGTGAAAGGCTTTGGCCAAGCGGATCGTTTATGGCACCGAGACGTAGTGGATATGGCCCTGCGGATAGCGTCGATCAACTTCCGTCCGGGGGAAAATTACCAGTACAATAATACGGGCTACGTTCTCCTAGCAGAAATCATCGAACGACAAACGGACATGCCCTTTCAGGAAGCCCTTGAGCAGTATATTTTTCAACCCTTGGGCATGACCGCTACCCTTGCCGAATCTAGCCCCAATCAGTTGGTGAAGAACAAAGCTTATTCTTACGCTTTACGCAATGGCGAATATTATCGCTACGACTCAAATATTATGACCAATGGCTCTGCGGGCATCCGTACGACCATTGCGGACATGACCATTTGGGCCAAGCATTTTCAGGCTACCTTCGCGGATTCCCGTTCGCCTTTTGCACGTATGGTCGAAAACTCGGTACTGAATAACGGAGAGCGTTTGGCCTACGGCTTGGGTTTGGAAACCAAGAATTATCGGGGTACACGGGCCGTCTTTCACGGAGGAGGTACGGCTGGTTACCGCGCGTACACGCTACATCTACCCGAACACAATTTTTCGGTTGTTGTACTGGGTAATACAAACGACTACTGGCCAATGAAGCTGGCCTATGAAATCGTTGATTTATACTTGGACAAGCAGTTGCAGCCCGTGCCGACACCAACGGCTATTATCCCTGAGTTGGAACCTTACACGGGAACGTACCAGCAGATTCCAGGCACCTATTTGCAGTTTGCAACGCGCAATGACAGCCTCTTTTTCAGTACGCTACTAGCGGAATGGGAAGTCTATTTGGAGCCCTTGGCTGCGCACACTTTCGCCTACCCATTTTATCCCGAAGCACGCTTTGTTTTTACGTCGGATCGTGTCGAATTGTACATAGCAAATTTTGCGTACGAATATCCCCGGGCAGCACCCGTTCTACAACATTATGCACCGGAAGCACTCACCAATTTTACTGGTTTCTACCGCAACGAAAGCTTAAATACCATCTACGAAATTCTGGTGGAAGATGGCGAACTCGTCGCACGGCATCCGATCAATTACGACATCAAACTGCGGGGCCTAGCCGACGATACCTTTATTTCACAGGTACACTTTTTTGGGCAGCTCCGTTTCCAAAAAGACGCCGTGGGGCAGGTGACACAATTTGAGCTATCGGCGCAGCATATGAAAGGTTTGGTGTTTCAAAAGCTATGACTCGTACGCCAAGTGAAACAACGCATCCCCCTGACTGACCACCGGGGTGTTATTGTGACCAAAAATATAGGCCCGTTCCTTGGCGTAAATATAGCGACTATCCTTGCTGGCGCGGGGGTCGCTGATGAAACCGAGGGGCTCGCCTTTTTCGACCCAGTGCCCACTAGATTTGAGCCACTGAAACAGCCCGCCCCGGGAGGCCCGCAGCCAGCGCGTACGCCCGAAGTGTAGCGTAGGTCTGCCCTCAAAAGTACCTTTGACCATACCATTTTTGAGTAACAAGCGCTGAATACCTTCCAGACCGTGTTGGATACTCAATCCGTCGTAGCGGAGGTTTTCGCCGCCTTCGTAGACGATCATGGGTACGTCGTGGCGGTCGAGGGCGATCTTGCGGAGGGATTTGCGGATGGGTTTGTAAGCAAGACTGATGGGGGCACCGAAGGCATTGGCCAATTCACGGGACCGCTCTTCCCCAGCGGTATAGCGGATTTGGGGATAATTGTAATTACTCCGTCCGCCCGTGTGAAAATCGACCCCAAAATCGACCAGCGGCAGGATGTGCTTGTGCAATGCGTAGGCCACACGCGACGCTAGCGAGCCCGTGGATGTACCGGGAAAGGAACGGTTGACGTCCTTGCCGTCCAGTACATCACGGGAAAAGTTGATGAAACCGAAAACGTTCAAGACCGGAATAGCGATGACCGTCCCGCAGCGCAAGTGGTCAAATAGACCATCCTGAACACTACGCCGCACAATTTCTACGCCGTTGATCTCGTCACCGTGTACGCCGCCCGTAAGCAGCAGCTTAGGGCCCGGATTGGCCGCCCGAAAGACGTGGGCCGTGATACGAATGGCCGTACCCGAAGGCAATTGGCCCACTGGAATCTTGATGATTTCGTGCTGCCCGGCAGCAATCGTCGTGTCTAGGATAGTCATACGCGCTCCCGCTGCGCCGCGATTTTACGTTCCGTCAATGCAATGATTTTACCTGCGATATCCACGCCCGTAGTCTTTTCAATGCCTTCCAAACCCGGGCTAGCGTTCACCTCCATAATGAGTGGACCTTGCTTGGACGGCAGTAAGTCGACGCCCGCAATATCGATCTTCAGGGCCTTCGTTACGCGTAACACCAAATCCGTATCGGCGGGGCTGAGCTGGACCGTTTTGGCACTGGCACCCCGGTGCAAATTCGAACGAAACTCCCCCGCAGCGGCCTTGCGCTCCATCGCTGCCACCACTTGGTCATCAACAACGAGGGCGCGGATGTCTTTACCCTTGGCTTCCTGAATGAATTCTTGCAACAGTAACCGATCCTGAAACTTCAAATGGTACCGAACAATACCTTGTAAATCCCAGAAATTTCTGGCCAGTTCCACACCTTCTCCGTGGGTGCTGGATAGCAACTTAACGACAATGGGAAAACCGCCGAGTTGGAACGCCGCTTGGTGCAAATTCTCTCCCGGACCAATCATCATCGTCTTGGGAATCGGCAGACTGTGCTGCTGCAACAATTGCAAACACCGCAGCTTATCCCGTGCCGTTTGCAGGGACCAGGGTGAAGTTACGCTGGGAATACCCATCAACTCAAACTGACTGATGACGGCTGCGCCCAAATCCGTAACGCTGGCCCCGATACGGGGAATAACGGCTTTGAGGTGGTGCAGTGGTTTGCCGTCGTAAAAGACGTTGGGTCGCCGCCCCGCCAGGGACAAACTGCAACGCGTATGGTCAATCACGGACATACGTAGACCCCGCCGTTTGCCCGCTGCGAACAGACTTTGGGTAGAGTACAATTCCTTACCACGGGAGAGGATGCCTACGTTCATGGGGGGAAGATACGGGTTTGAATTGCCCGCCTGTACATAATAGGCTAAAAATCCCGAGTTGACGTACCAATACCACCCTAGATAGATTATGTTTGCGTTCCAACTCTAATAGTAACTCATGGAATTACACTGGACCGACCACCTGTACTTCATCATCGTTGGTATTCTCATTCCGCTACGGGCGGTGCTGGGCGAGCAACCCAAGTTGGAGGGCGTACGCTTTAGTACGGCCATGAAGTTGCAATTGTACTGGGGTAACAACCTGTACTTGTGGCTGATTGCGGCGGCGGCGGCGG
>JBCDIR010000446.1:0-3728 GCA_038748735.1 Bacteroidota bacterium
AAAGGTATGCTCCATAGTGTAAAAAGACTTGAAACGATCTTTTTAATACTTTGGTTAACATATCTGCAGTATAATTAGTTTCCTTCACTATTTACACATTATTACTCTTTTCGCACCTAGACTTAACTAACCAAATGTTTTTTCGTACCGGACAAATTTCCCGAAAATTCATCCTTGCACCTACACTGCCCACTTCAAATACAACGCCCCCCAAGTAAAGCCCCCGCCAAAGGCCGTTAGAATGATGTTGTCGCCCTTACTGAGCTGGTCCTCGTAATCCCAGAGGCAGAGTGGTAGCGTACCCGCCGTCGTATTGCCGTACTTTTGGATATTGAGCATCACGCGCTCCATGGGAAAATCGGCCATGCGACAGACCGTTTCGATGATGCGGATATTGGCTTGGTGTGGCACGAGCCAACGTACGTCTTCGGCGCTTAGTGCGTTGCGTTGCATGACTTGCTTGACCACATCTGACATGCCGGAGACCGCCGCTTTGAAAACCGGACGACCGTTCTGGAATACAAAGTGCTCGCGGGCCAGTACGGTTTCGGTCGAGGCGGGCTTGCGGGAACCACCCGCTTTGAGGTGCAGGTACTCGGCTCCGCTGCCGTCACTCTTGTGCAGATAGTCGATAACGCCATTGCCGCTCTCGTCGGGTTCCAACAATACTGCGGCGGCCCCGTCACCAAAAATAATACAAGTGGTGCGGTCGGTATAGTCGATGATGGACGACATCTTATCGCCGCCGATCACGATTACTTTTTTGTGAACGCCGTTGGCAACGAACTGTGCCCCGGTTGTGAGTGCATACAAAAAGCCCGAGCAAGCCGCGTTAATATCAAAGCAAAAGGCGTTGGACATGCCCGTAGCGGCAGCGACTAAGTTAGCCGTATCAGGAAACTGCATATCCGGGGTCACCGTGGCAAAAATCACCAGCTCGACTTCCTCCGGAGCGGTCCCCGTCTTCTCCAACAAACGCGCTACGGCGGCGATTCCCATGGCCGAAGTACCGACGTTTTCCCCTTTGAGTATATGGCGGGTTTTGATCCCCGTGCGCGTTGTAATCCACTCGTCGTTCGTGTCCACCATGGTTTCCAGTTCTGCGTTGGTCAACACATAATCTGGCACGTATCCTTGAACACCTGTAATTGCTGCTCGTATTTGCGACATAATCGTACTTTAGATCACCTGGTTGTGAAAGTTCCGCAAGGTAGAAAAAGTGGGGCATTTAGTCCAAAAAGCGCCCCGCAATTGTAAACCCAATGTCCGACTGCTAGTAGCATTTACTAAAAACGCTATCTTTGTGTTTTCTTACGAAAATCAACTTTAGCAGGGCCGAAGTGCTACGGTTTTACCCCCAACACGGCCGCACAACAACGTATGAACGAAGGAGCGTCATCATCGCCAAGCGAACATTTTCGGCTGTGCTTACAAACCCAAGACACGCCTGATCAACCCATTTATGCCATCGGCAACTTCAATGGCTGGCGGGTGGCGGATGAGCGCTACCGGATGCAGGACCTCGGCGACAACCGCTTCGAGCTTCCGTTGGTAATGGCTGATTTGCCGCCTATTTTAGAGTACAAGTACGCCCAAGGCTCCTGGGACCACGTCGAATTGGACCAACACGGCCACGACCGCCCCAACCGCCAAGTCGCCAAAATCCGGGGCCACAGCGATGACCACGTTCACCAGTGGAAGCGGACCGCTTTTGCGTATCGCAGTGAATACCTACCGATTATTGACACCATCGCCGAGAGCGATTTACAACTTCCAGAAGAGATTCGTACCCGTCGTATCGCGGCGCTCTTGCCTCACGATTACTACCAAACGGACCAGCGGTATCCGGTACTGTACTTGCAGGATGGGCAAAATCTCTTCGACGATTACGCTCCTTACGGCAACTGGGCCGTAGATAAACGCTTGGCGCAACTTCAAGAACAGGGCCACGGCGACGTTATCATCATCGCCATTGACCACGCGGCGGATAAGCGGATCGTTGAGTTCACCCCCACCAACGTCAAAACCCGCTTTGGGGCCGGTCAGGGACGGCGCTACGCTCGTTTCCTCGCTGAATCTCTCAAACCTTACATCGACCAGCGCTTTCGCACTGAACCAGATTTCCAGCATACGGCCATCGGTGGGAGTTCGATGGGTGGACTCATCAGTATCTACGCAGGCATGATGTACCCCAACGTCTTCGGACGACTCCTCATTTTTTCCCCCGCCCTGTGGGTGACGCCAAATATTCCTTTTCAACTATTGCAAAACATCAAAACGCCCTATCACGGACGCGTTTACCTCTACGGCGGCAAGAAGGAAAGTGCCAATATGGTACCTAATTTACGACGCCTACAAGCGGCCATGGAGGCAGCAGGCACCAACGAAGCCGCCTTCGAACTAGCTATTGACCCCGAAGGCGAACACAACGAAGCCCGCTGGGGCATCGAATTTCCTAAAGCCTTGCGCTGGCTCTTTTTCAATTCATAAGAACACGCGAATGATCATTCAAACCGAATCCAACTACACCCCTATTACTGGCGCTACGCTGCTCTTGCCCGTAGCTAGTCAAAACGGTAAATTACCCGCCGACACGCTTCGGCAACTGTCCCAAATAACGGGACAATCTTCCGACTTTATTGGCCAATGCTTCGAGGGCGGTAAGAAAGAAATTTTCCCCTTGGTCACTGCCGATCAAATTGCGGTATTAATCGGTCTGGGTGACGAGCCGAGCTTTCGCCATACCCTCCGTATTTTTCAGCAGGTAGCAGCTAAACATAAGAAATTGCTTGGTTCGGTTTTGCAACTGCATTTTGGGGTACAAAGTGGACTCGAAAACGTAGCTTACTTGGCCGAAGCTGCCGTCAACGGCTTGCTCCAGGGTGCGTACCAGCTCGGTAAATACAAATCTGACGACGGGTTTGCTCACCCGCTGCTCCACTCCGAGACCAAGCTCACCATTATCGCCAGTACAGCTCCGGAAGACGCCCTACAAGCGGGCCACCAACGAGCTAGTATCATTGCCCAGGCGCAGCGGGGCATTATGGACCTAGTGGACCGCCCCGCCAACCACAAGACCCCGCAACACTTAGCCCAGTGGGCGACCGATTCGGCAAATGCCCACGGTTACAAGGCTACGGTTTGGACCAAAGAACAAATCGTAGCGGCAGGTTTGGGTGGCCTTTTGGCCGTCAATCAGGGTAGTCCCGATCCGCCAGTCTTTATCGTGATGGAATACCAGGGGAAAACGACCAATGGGCGCCTACCAAAAGTGGGGCTCGTCGGTAAAGGCGTCACTTTCGACACGGGGGGGCTGTCGCTCAAACCGTCGGCCAACATGCACTACATGAAGAGTGATATGGGTGGTGCGGCGGCAGTACTTGGTACGATGGAAGCGGCAGCGCGTTTAGCATTGCCAATACATCTGATCGGTATCGTTCCTTCTACGGATAATTCCGTGGATGCGCAAGCGGTAAAACCCAGCGACGTCATCACGACTTACAGCGGTAAAACCATCGAAATTATTGATACGGATGCGGAAGGTCGTCTCATCTTAGCGGACGGTCTGGCTTACATGGTCAAGCACTTCCAACCCGACGTACTCATTGACTTAGCTACCCTGACGGGTTCCAGCGTACGGGCGTTGGGGTACATCGTGAACAACGAAGACGGGCGTGTTAGTATCGACATCGCGCTGAGCGGGGTCTTTGGGAACGAGGACACCGATA
>JBCDIR010000447.1:0-3726 GCA_038748735.1 Bacteroidota bacterium
CGCGCCGCCAACACCAACTGCCCCTGCGTCCACATCCCCGCCGCGTTTTGGTGACGAATCCAGTACCTGCCGGAAGCCAAGTGACTCCAATCGCGTTCGATGCTAGTTTGGGCCGTGAAGCGTTCCAGTAGTTTGCCCTGGGCATCAAATAAATAGTAATTGCCCTCGGCTTCCTCGTAGCGCAGACTGACCGGACCCGCCGACGGGTTGGGGTAAAACGTCCAGTTTCGCTCACCACTAACCGGTGTTTTCAGAAAAGGAGACGGGAGGTTTTCATCTAGCGCAATCGGCTGGTCGCAAGTGACAAGACGACTGCGGCTAACCGTGAGGCGTACGAGCACATCGTTTAGAAACGCTACGTCGTAACTGTCCGTGGACGGTTCGATATGGGCATTGCCGATACCGCTGTGGTCCGTCACGAAGGTGTAGGTGCCATTGGTGGCCAGGGCCATGGCGCGGAGCAAGTACTCCGTATTCTTATCGACGCCGCTACAACTGACGGGGATGATTTGCACGCCGCGCGCCGCCGCCCGCGTGACGGCTACTTGCAATTTTTTGATATTTTCAGCAGCTTGGTGCGGCGGTGCATCCAAAACCAAAAATAGTAAACGCGTGCTGGCCGAAGAGCGCCAATCAAGTTCGTCGAGCGCTGCTTCTAAGGCCACTTCGACGGCCTCGGGGTAATCGCCGCCACCGTTGGCGTATTGCGCACCGATAAATTTATCCGTTTTTTCGGTATCCGCCGTAAAGGGACTGACCCGGGTGAGGTATTCCTCGCCCTGATCGCGGTAGAAGACACTACCGGTACGCACATTGGCCTTGGGTAGTTCCTCGCGGACGCGGCCAATGACGTTGAGCAGTTCGGCCTGCAGGTACTTGATCTCGTCCCCCATCGATCCCGTTGCGTCCACGACGAAAGCGACGTCGACCTCGGCTTTTTTGCGGCAATCCTGTTTAATTTCGTGTGTATTGATTCCCTCGGTAAAGGGCTTAGCGGAAATACTGAACCGCTGGTTAGGTACTTTACACTCGATCCGCAAACCGTTGGCGGCTACGCTGACTTGGCGGAAGTAATGCGCCCACAGCTCCGCCCGGCCCAGCGCATCCGTGCGCGCGCGCCAGAGCACACTACCCTGCCCGTCGACTAACTGCAGGGGCACGTTGACGGCGGGTAAACCATCTTCGTTGCGCAGTTGCAGCGCGTAGCGATGGTCGGCGTACTGTTGCCAATTGGAGCGGTAGATGCCCAGGTCTTCCTGACTGATATCGGCCCACATGTCTCATTTAGAGAAGTCGTTGATTTCGCCCGCCGTGAGTTGGCCGGCGGTGGGTAGCTCTCCTTCCATGGCGTAGTCAATGTCCGCAGCGGGAGCCTCCGCAAAGTCGTCCGCAGAAAACGTGAGCACTTCTTCTGCAGCGGCGGGCGGTGGAGGTGCTGGCGGCGGTGGAGCAGTAGTCTTCTTACGGGAACCAAATAAACCCGAGCGGCTCCGCTTCGTTTTACCCGGCGTAGTGGCGGCCATCGTCATTGCCTCTGCTCTAACGCTAAGGCCTGTCACGACCACTTCTTCCAGCATAGCGCCGCTAGTCATAATAATCATTAGTTCTTCGCTAGCGCAAGCCGCGTGGTCCAAAGTCTCGTAGCCAGTATACGATATAACCAAAGTAGCACAACTGTCCGCGAAGTAGAGTTGGTACCTACCGTCTATATCTGTCACCGTTCCCGTTTCGGTATCTTGTACCAAAATGCTTGCTCCAATGAGGGGCTCTTCTCCATCGTCTAGTATTTTTCCCCGGTATATGTACTCGCCCGTGCTGGTTTCCCGAATAGCGGGATGCTTGGTCTTTATTATCTTACTTTCCGAATGTACTTTTCTACGGCTAGTTGGTATACCGCCCCTAGTAGGGGGAGGCGTGACGGGAATCGGCTTCTGCAAGCTCAACGTCAGTTGCTGCCCTTTTTGCAACAAAGTATCTAGCGCCACGAAACCCGGATAACGCACTTGCAAGCGGTTATTGGCTGGAGCCTCCGCGAGTTTGAAGTTACCATCCAAATCAGTCCAGGTGAGGAGTTCGCCCGTTTGATCGTAGATTTCTGCGTAGACGAGTGGTTTACCCGCCTCATCCATCACTTGACCGGACCAGGGTGGGGTAGTGGTATCGAAGAAAAGGGTCGTAATGAAAAAGAGTAAGTAATATTTAGAACTATACATGGCAGCGATTTTTATCAATGGATGCAGAACTCCTCGCCTTTGCATAATGGGAAGGCAGTTTTTTTGGAAACAAGTAAAATTTTGACGTCAATTTTCCTATTTTGTGAGGGTACCATCCTCATCTTTCAGTTATTTCCTGCCTATGCTACGCGCTATAAAAACCATCCTCCCGCTGCTCTTTCTAGCAGTAGCCACTCCAAACGCTCGTGCGCAAAGTGCGACTAATGACTCCTTAACAGTTGATCAGCCAACGACTGACTTTTATACTACGAACGGTTATCAGCCCGGTCAACTATTTCCTTCCGTCAGTCCCATTAGTACGCTCTCCGCTACTGATTTCAACCAAGGTCTCATTGCCGATCCGCTCCTCCTCCTCCAGGGTAACATACCCGGCGTACAGATTTACAATCGGGGTGGTAATCCTAACACCAAAGCTTTGCTGCGCGTGCGCGGCTTATCCGGCTTGGCGCAAAGCCGCGAACCGCTCTACGTCATAGATGGTATCCCGGGGCTGACTATTGATAATGTAGACCCGACGGACATTACTTCTATTTCGGTGCTCCGCGACGCTGCGGCACAGGCCGTTTACGGTATGCGAGCGGCCAATGGCGTAGTGGTGATCAATACGCGTACGGCGGCATTTGAGCAGGATACTTTTCAGATAACCTACCACGGGCAGTTGGCTAGTAGTCAAGTCACTGGGCTGGCCCCGACGCTGAGCGCCGCTGAATTTCGCCGGGCAGGCGGCCTAGACCTTGGCGGCAGTACCGACTGGCAGGAACAAATAACGCAGCGCGGCGTCTCCCAAGTACACGCCCTCGCACTCAGTGGGCAGCGGAACAAAACTGTTTTCCACTTGAGTGGCAATTATCGCCGTACGGAAGGTATTCTCAAAAATTCGGGGTTTCAACGCTACAATGCGCGTTTGCACTTCGAGACGAGCCTTGGTCAAAAGTGGCACCTGCGCACTAACGCTGCCTTCAGCGACAACCAGCAGCAGCTCGGCTTTGAGGATGCTTTTCAACAAGCGCTGTCTTTTAACCCAACCATCCCAGTAGACGGAAGTGACGTTCCCTTTGCGTTCGATGAGGATCGCTTTGATGGTTTTTACGAAAATATTGGGTTATTTGGGTCGTTCAACCCACTGGCAATCGTGGAGCAAAACGAACGCAACCAGCGAACGCAAGCCTTGACGGCGAGCGCTCATTTACAGTACGATCTGGGTAAAAATCTTAATCTAAACGCGCGGTACAGTCTGCAACGGCATTTTCAGAATCGGCGTACTCGCTACGCGCCCACTGCTTACTACGGTGGTAACGCCAATTCTCCCTTGGCGATGAGACGGGGCCGGGCCATTTTGCTCGACCGAGAGGATAATTTCACGCTCTTAGAAGGATTTTTGAATTGGCAACAAGAATTGCGTAGTACCCGCTTCACCCTGACCGCAGGAGCGGCACTGCACGACGGGCGCTATACGGAAGACTACCGACAGCTGCGGGGCTTCGACCGTGAC
>JBCDIR010000448.1:0-3725 GCA_038748735.1 Bacteroidota bacterium
GAAGTAATCCTGGTACATCCCTTTGAGGGTGATGATGTTATCGTCGGTGGTACCGTTGGCCGTGCCGTTTGGGGTGGGTTGCTGTTGATCGCTCATCAAAAAAATCGCTTAAGTTGGGTGTGCGAATATACGTAAAATACAGGGTTTTATATTTTTTTTAAAACAAAAAATTTATAAAATTAACAGCTACAATCTCACCGACTCCGCTGCGTTATGATAAACACATGACTAAAGAGACCAGCCGGGCCAGCGATGTGTAGCCCCTTGGACCCCGATAGCGTCCGCCTGTTGTGCCAACGGCCAGCAGGCAGCGACTGGGGGCTGCCGCGAAGAGCGGTAGGGCGAAACGTAGCGACCGCGCCGCAGTAGCGCTGTTGGTATACGTTTCGGTTGTCGGCGCGGGGGACCCCAAAACCTTAACTCATAAAAATTACCTTTGTGTCTCGTTCACAACCTTTTTTTGCGATGCGACTACTGAATTTTGCCCTAGTTTTGATCTTACTTGGCTGCTGCCTAATGGCCTGTAAGGACACGACCGAAGCGGTGACCGAAACGGACGAGTATGGCAATACCGTGACGTACAATCGCGACAAAGAAACCTACGGGCGGGAAGGGCTGTACCGCGTCACTAGTCCGGACGGAACCCGCATGGAAGAAGCGCAGTACGTGGCCAATACGCTGAGCGGTTTGCGGATTTTGTACCACGAAAACGGGGATACTAATATCGTAGAAACGTACGTCGGTGATGCGTTTGACGGGCCGTATCGCGTGTACGGAGAAAACGGTCAACTGCGGCAAGTCGGCCAGTACGCCAAGAACGAAATGACGGGCGAGTGGCGCACGTTTTACGCAAACGGACAGCTGAAAGAAGCCGTTCAATTTGCGAATAATCAGGAAAATGGCCCTTTTATAGAATATCACGAAAACGGCAACCTCGCCGCCGAAGGCCAGTACCTCGACGGAGATCATGAGCACGGCGAGCTAAAAGTCTACGACGAAAACGGTGAACTGCAACGCCGGATGGAATGTGAGCGCGGGCGCTGTACGACGGTGTGGCGGGCGGAGTAGGGACGTAATACTCTCCCGGACCTGCGGTCGGGATCGTGGGGGGTACTCTCACGCTGGGGCGTGATCGTGGTTGTACTCGGCTTTGCCTCGTGGTCAGCGTGGAGCTGTATTACCCAATTGCCGTAGGCGTACCACCGTGATCTCGGCTTAGCCGGGAGAACACCATCACAGCTACGCGCAGCGTAGGTGAAAAAACAACTTTATGAACTTACGATTACTTGCTTGTTGCTTATTACTCAGCTCGGCGCTCAGCGCGCAGGTGGGGGGCTTGTTTACGTACGAGTTTTTGAACTTTTCGCCGTCGGCGCGGGTGTCGGCATTGGGAGGGGTGTTGATTGGCGTGCAAGATGATGACATTAACTTGGCGGCCAATAATCCGGCGGCACTCAATCCGCAGATGCACCAGCAAATTAGCTTCAGCCACGCTTTTCATCCGGGGGGCATCAACTATGGCTACGCAGCGGCGGGGCACCACGTGGAAAAGTGGGCGACTACCTTTACACTCGGTATGCGCTACGTAGATTATGGTACGTTTGATCTGACCAATAACCTGGGCATCGTTGAAGGGGACTTTGGCGCGGGGGAGTACGCCCTGACCATCGGTGCGGGACGCCAACTGAACGAACGTATCCACGCAGGCGCTAATGTGCGGATGGTCTCCTCGCGCTTCGAGAGCTATACTTCCTTCGGGCTGCTGGCCGACTTGGGCCTGATGTACGTGGACACCGCCAGTAACTTCGTATTTTCTTTCGTGGGGCGCAATATCGGACGGCAGTTGAGCACTTACCGGGAGGCTAACGTAGAACCACTACCCTTTGAGCTGATGGCAGGCGTGAGCAAGCGCCTGCGCTACCTTCCGCTGCAATTTTCGCTTACCTACCGCTTTTTGGATCGCTGGAATATCCTCTACGATGATCCGAACCAGCAGGAGACGACGCAGTTGTTTGGGCAGGAACCCACGGAGCGCTCTAGGGCCGAAATTTGGTTCGACAACTTAGCGCGGCACTTTGTAGCCAGTACGGAATTGTTCATTGGCAAACGGGAAAACTTCCGCTTGCGTTTGGGGTACAGTCACTTACTGAAACAGGAATTGAGTGTGAATGAGTTGCGCAGCTTGGCGGGCTTCACCTTTGGCGTCGGACTGAAGATTAAGCGTTTCCGCCTCGACTACGGGCGGACCAACTTTCACCTTGCAGGTGGAGTGAATCAGTTGACGATTGCGACGAACTTGCGAGAGTTTCGGTAGGGGGACTCGTCCCGCTAAAAAAAAGAGGCCAGCACTATATTGTACTGACCTCTTCTTGTATTATTCGTTAAAAAACGAGCTGGCTTACATCATACCTGGCATACCACCTGGCATTCCGCCTGGCATTCCGCCACCAGCAGCTTCTGGCTCGGGCTTGTCATTGATAACACACTCCGTCGTGAGGACCATACCAGAGATGGACGCCGCATTTTCTAGCGCGATACGCGTTACTTTGGTGGGGTCAATGACACCCGCCTTTTTGAGGTCCTCGAACTCATCGGTGCGGGCGTTGTAGCCGAAGCTGCCCTTGCCGTCGCGGACTTTGTTCAAGATAACACTACCTTCCACGCCTGCGTTATCGGCGATGGTGCGGAGGGGAGATTCGAGTGCCTTGCGTACGATGCTGATTCCTACGTTTTGGTCTTCGTTCTCACCTGCTAGGTCGCTGAGGGAGTCGATGGCACGTACGAGGGCTACTCCACCACCCGCTACGATACCTTCTTCCACGGCAGCACGCGTAGCGTGTAGGGCGTCGTCAACGCGGTCCTTCTTTTCTTTCATTTCTACTTCGGTCGGAGCACCTACATAGAGTACCGCTACCCCACCGGACAACTTGGCGAGACGCTCCTGGAGCTTTTCGCGGTCGTAGTCAGACGTGGTCGTTTCAATCTGGCTCTTGATCTGGTTGATGCGGGCCGTGATCATGTCTTCAGAACCCGCACCGTTGACTACGGTCGTATTGTCCTTATCAACGGTGATCTTTTCGGCTTGACCCAAGTGTTGTAGCTCTACGCTATCCAACTTGTAGCCTTTTTCTTCGCTGATGACCGTACCGCCCGTCAGGATGGCAATATCTTCGAGCATCGCCTTGCGACGATCGCCAAAACCGGGAGCTTTAACGGCTACGACCTTCAGTTGCGCACGCAGACGGTTGACCACCAATACGCCGAGGGCTTGGCTTTCAATATCTTCGGCAATGATCAACAGTGGGCGACCCGCTTGTACCACTTTTTCCAAGATCGGCACGATGTCTTGCATGTTGCTGATCTTCTTGTCGTGGATGAGAATGTACGGGTTTTCGTATTCCGTCACCATATTTTCGGGGTCGGTTACGAAGTAAGGAGACAAGTAACCGCGGTCAAACTGCATACCGAGTACTTCTTCCACGTAAGTGTCCGTACCTTTTGCTTCCTCTACGGTGATGACACCATCCTTGCTTACGCGCTTCATGGCGTCAGCGATAAGGGAACCGATTTCGTTATCGTTATTGGCAGAGATAGCACCTACTTGCTGTACCTTCTCGAAGTCGTCACCGATCACTTCGCTCTGGCTGGCGAGGTCCTTGATGACCACTTTTACGGCCTTGTCAATACCGCGCTTGAGGTCCATCGGGTTCATGCCAGCAGCAACC
>JBCDIR010000449.1:0-3724 GCA_038748735.1 Bacteroidota bacterium
AGAAGCGACAATATCGCGGCCTTTTATTTGATTATAAAAAACCTCGTCCGGACTGTTTAGGATGAAACTATTGCGATAGAGGAAAATTTTATCTAAACTGCCATTCGCTAGTTGTAGATTAATCGTATCCGCCGTAAACTGCGAGGTATCCGCCCAAATGATGGGACTACGGAAGAGCCGGAACAGCGAGTCCGCACTATTGTACGCCACTGAATCACAGAGCGCTTGCATATTGGATTTGTAGATACGCACATCGTTGTAAGCCAACAACAAACGGCTGCTGTCGCTCGCTAAGGTATCCGTTGAGCGTAAGGACAAAAGCGTATCCGCGGCGAGGTACAAACTGTCGTTGTCGATCAGCGTGATGAGCAGCGGACGACCTCGATTGCCCCCCGTTGCTTTGAGGTAGCCCGTCGTTTGGCTGTAAGCCGCCGTGTCACACTGGATAATGAGATTGGTGCTGGTATCTTGCCAGGTGACGTTACCACTAGCGATGCCGAGGCTATCCTGTTCGGAAAAATCGACTTGGTCCGCTTGGAGGATTTGTGCGCCGTCAACAATACGGGAACGACCGCTGGTTTTGTATACTTTTTTCTTGGCGTCGTAGCGAATGCTTTCCCCGGTAATGACTTGTTCTTGGTCTCGAAAGTAAGCATCTCCCTCTAGAATCGTAATATCATTAACCGCATCGTACACAATGAGGTCGCCCGTAGCCTCGCGGGTGTCACCTTGTTGAAAATCGGCATTACCGTCGAGGGTGTATACTTTATTTTCGCCGTCGTAGCGGATGATGTCGGCGGTGGCGCGTTGTTCTCCGCGTTCGTACTGGGCATTCTGGCGGAATTCGGCTACGTTATTCTCCACGTCGTAGAAACCGTCTTCGCAGTAAATACGGGTGCTGTCCGTACGCATCACGGTCGGTCCGAGGAAGGTGGCGAGTTGTTGGTTGGTATTAAATTTGAGGGTGTCGGCCCGCAGTTGAAACTCGGGATGAATGACAATCACACTGTCTTTGAAGTAAATATCACCACTATCCGTGTAGTAGTAGCCACGTTTACTACTCAGTTGGGTCTCGCCGTCGGTGATGGTGGCGGGCGTTTCGTAAGTAGCTAGTTTGGTTCGTAGGTTGTAATGGAGTCGTTCGGTGAACAGCTTGCGCTCCCGATTGATAAGGATGACGTTGCCGATGAGTTCGGCTTCTTTCAGTTCTCCATCGTAATACAAAGTGTCCGCAAAGGCGGCCAGAGAGTCCCCCTGCTGAATGAGTACCTCGTCGCCGATAGCAAAAACGCGGGTACTGTTTTCGATGGTCGCCGTATCACAGTACATGTAGATACTGTCCTGACTTAGGCCGACGTCACCCTGGAGACGTTGCACAACTTGGTCACCCCGTTGGATAAACTCCAATTGGTTGGCGTGGTCGATTTGTACTTGGGTCGTATCCACGGTCGTAGTATCCAGGGAAATCTGTGCCGCTAGACCAGCGGAATAGCCACAAGAAAAAAAGAGCAGTGTTGCCAGTAGAAGAGTCCTCAAAAGTTAGCCGTTTGTTGACGAACGCCAAAGGTACGGACTTCGTACTGGGCAGTGGGCAGTTTTAACGAAGGTTTAATACCCTTGCGCATTCGTGGTACGGTGGCCTAACATTTTACGGACAGGCTCCTTCTGTATAGTCAAACACATTGGAGCATTCGGCCAAGCACGGATTCTCGTAGGTGACACCGTCGCAACCGCAAACTCGGGCTAGTACTAATTCTGGGCAATTACAGTTTGCCTGCGGCTCAGGATTACAAGACGGATTGACGTCGTCTTTGCTACAAGCCAGACCCAGGGTGATAAGGAAGAAAAATAACAGGAGTTGTTTCATCAAGATTTGGTTTTTGGGGTTTAAGAATACGGGTGGTCTTATTCACCGCAGGGTCCGGGCGTATAATCGAAGATATTGGAGCATTCCGCCATACACGGATTGCCGTAGGTCACTTCGTCACAACCGCAGACTGGATCGTAAATCATCGTACAGAAGCAGGCGGGGTCCGGTTCGGCAATACAGATGTCATCGACCTCATCCGTGTTACAAGCAACGAATAAGCTAGCGGCGAAAAAAAAGAAGAGTAGTTGTTTCATCGTAATTGGTTTTTAGACTAACGGGTAATTTTCTGGTTGATTCATTGTACTAGACTGGTAGGGGTAATCCTAGCGTTGGGCAATTAAGAAAACAATAACAATTTAGGCAGTGCTTCTTCGTCGCGGTGGTGCCGACAGGCCCGCCTGCTTCGCAAGCCGGCAGGTCGGCGACAGCCGCGTAACCGCGATCCCGACCAACGGTCGGGAGAGCACTACCACGACCGCGCCTTAGCGTGGGAGTACCGCTCGCCAGAAGTAGTCAGCCAGCTGTAAGCTTACGCGCAATTTTAGTCTTAACAAAGCACTAGATCACGAACCACCGGCGGAGGATTGCGTTATGCTACCAGTGTGAGTGCTCTTAACCCAGCACTACACCATTTCACGTCATTTAACGCATTAGTATGAAAGTCCAAAACGCTTTCGGTTGGCTCCTGAAGGGCTTTGCTTTTTTGATGGTTTTGGCCATCGTTGCCCTGGCGATTTGTATTTGCTTTTATTCGATGTACAAGATCATGGCCGTCATCGAACTCATCATTTCGGGCATACCCGAAGAAGGAGAGGTAATTCTGAAATCGTTAAAAGTGCTGGATGCGGCCTTGCTCGGAGTGATTTTCTTGCTGATTGGCCTAGGATTATTTGAGCTGTTTGTAGCGCCCATTGAGAACTTACCAAAATGGTACCAGATCAAGAATTTGGATGAATTGAAGACCAAGCTGCTCAAAATGATCATTATCGTTATGGGCGTATCCTTCACGGGCCGGGTAGTGACTTGGACCGGAGAGACCAACCTACTCAATTACGGGGTAGGTATGGGCGTGGTGATACTTGCGTTAAGCTATTTTTTGAGCGTCAAGATGCAGGAGTAAGGTATAATTGATAACCAGCTCTTGATCAAGTCCAAACCCCTGAAATTTCATCAAGATTTCTCGTCACAGCGATCATCTTTAGTTTGAACGGAGTTATACAAATGCGCTTGCGTTAGGTCGACATTGCTATGAATATTACCTTTTTCAGGTCGTTACCTAATCGTATTTATTTGTATAACTCCCAACGAGCACCTATGCTTTTACCGACGAAAAACTCATTTGTACACCCGGTCCTCTTTAGTTCTATCCAGCAACCGATTAATTTGGTGTTGGGTGGTGGCGGTATGAAGGGTGTAGCGCACGTGGCTTTGCTAGAATATTTGGAAGAAAACCAAGTTCCTATTTGTTCTATTTCTGGTAGTAGTGTTGGGGCATTGGTTGGGGCAATGTATGCTTCGGGGCAGCGCCCGGCGGATATACTTTATTTTTTTCGAGATACACCACTTTTTAGGTATTCTTGGCTCAATCCGATTAAGGGTGGCCTATTCGATTCTGATCGCTATTTAGATATACTGAAAACGTACGTGTTTTCAGATTTCGCTGATCTTGAAATCCCGTTATATGTCGTAGCGACTAACCTGCACCAAGGGTGTCCGGTGTACTTTCGAGAAGGGGATCTGTACCAAACTTTATTAGCCTCTTGCGCGGTACCTGGTGTGTTTTGTCCTATTGAAATTGCGGGAGAGCTGTACAGTGATGGTGCGATTATGGACAACTTTCCCCTAGCGCCTTTC
>JBCDIR010000450.1:0-3719 GCA_038748735.1 Bacteroidota bacterium
CCGACGTGATCTACCAAGTGGCGATCGACGGCGATACTTTGCCGTATAACGTGGAGCAAATCTACATTGGTACCAACCTAGAATTAGGCGATCACGAAATCCGTTACATTGCGCAGGACGAATGTGGCAAATGGTCCACTTGTGCCTACACCCTGACGGTCCGCGATTTGATTGAGCCAACGGCTTCTTGTGATGACGAATTGAACGTCTCCATTGGCGGTGGCGATTCGGCGGGGGGCATTGAGGGCATCGCCCGCATCCTGGCCAGCGACGTAGACGAAGGCTCTAATGATAATTGTAGCGCGGTGACGCTCGAAGTGCGCCGTAACTTTTGGGATGATAACACGTGTAGCACCTCCCCGAACGCGCGTAGTCCGTGGGGTGATTTCATTGACTTCTATTGTTGTGATTTAGGTAAGGTCATCGAGATTGAACTACGGGCCACGGATGCTGAGGGCAATCAAAATATCTGCTGGTTGAATATTGAACCGGAAGATAAGATTGACCCCACCTGCTTTGCACCCGACAATCAGTCCCTGAGCTGTGTAGATTTACCACTGACGTTCCCCGGCGATTTGGCGGAAGCCTACGCGACCGATTTTGCGGCTACTAGCCTCATGATGGATGCGCTCTTCGGAGCAGCTACGGGTACGGACAATTGCGTGGTAGACACGATCATTGAGCGTTCCCCACAGCTCAATTTGAACGAGTGTGGTTGGGGTACCATCCGTCGTAGTTTCCGTGCTTGGCAAGTGCGCCCCGAGGGTGACGCCAACGGTAACGGTGCGATTGACGCGAGCGAAGTACACTTCTCCACCAACACCTGTGTGCAGGTGATTACCATTACGGAAGAACACGATTTTGTGATTGACTTCCCCGAGGATGCCAGTGCTGACTGCGGAGAATTAGACGCGCCCACCATTATTACCGAAGCAATCGGTTGTGATGTCTTCAATATCAATATCAGTGATCCAGTTCGCTTTTCGGCAACGGGTGACGAATGCTACAAAGCTGCCATCACGTACGACGTAATCAACTGGTGTTTATGGGATGGAGAATCAACGGGTTACGTATTGCCACGTATCACGGAAGACGACGGAGAAGCACTCGCTATCGACCGCTCCGTGGAAGGCAATGAGCGTCCCGTTATCCGCCTCCAGGGCGTATTTGATCCCGTTGATGATGAAGTAAACTACACCGTAGTCGTTGATCGGAACCACAATGATCGGGACGGCGATTCGAGTATTTTGGATACGAGTTCTCCTTTCTTAGCGCTCATCGGCGGACGCTACGTGTATACGCAGTACATCAAAGTATTCGATACTTCGGATCCGGTTATCACGGTAGCGCCTTACGGTGGTCCAACGGACAATTGCCCCGACCTAGTAGCTGGTCAGTTTGGCGACGACGATGGCGACTGTCAGGAAGAAGTGTCGATTTCGTTTAACGTCAGTGACATTTGTGGTTTCGACGACGAAGCAAACAACGTAGTCATTAGCATTGTAAGTGCCGAACTCGACGCCTTCGCCGTAGACGCCAATAACGACGGGGGCATCAAAGCCAACGAGTTTGTGAGCGATGCGGACGTAGCCGGAAACATTACCGACAACGGAGACGGGACCTACGAGTTCACCGGTACTTATCCGATCATCACTAGCGCTATGGGCGACAACATCATCCACGCGGTACGCGTACTGGTGGAGGATGGTTGTGGCAACCAAGCTAGCGTTATCTTTGAGTTCGACGTAGTCGACTGCAAAGGACCAGCGCCTGTTTGTATCAATGGCCTAACGGTGACCCTGATGCCAACCCCGAGCGGAGACGCTTGTGAAATGGCGATTTGGGCCTCTGACTTTGAAGGTTCACCCATCAGTGACTGTACGGGACAGGGACCGGAGGAGTTCCTCGGCCTACCGCGCGTAACCAGTTACGCTATTTACCGCGCTGCGGAAGTGCAAGCGGCTGGCGACAGCTTCGTGCCGGACCCCACGCAAACGGGCTTGGTGCTCACGGACGAGGACGACGGGACGACAATTGTCTACATCTACGCCTTTGACGAAGAAGGTAACTATGGTTTCTGCGAAACCTACGTACTGGTACAGTCTAACCCGAACGGTTGTCTTGGTGACCCGACGGCCTTGATTTCAGGGGTAATCCAAACGGAAGAAGCAGAAACGGTAGAAGGAGTCGAAGTCAACCTCAGCGGTGCGTTACAGATGAGCTTCACTACGGCAGCGGACGGTAACTTCCTCTTCGAGGTACTGCCTGGTGCTGACGTTTCGGTTACGCCGTACTTGAACGCTGACCCACTCAATGGGGTGACCACGCTAGATATTGTGAAGATCACCCAGCACATTTTGGGTATGGAGCCACTGGCGAGTCCGTACCGGATGATTGCGGCGGATGCGAATCGTTCGAATACGATTACTACTTTGGATTTAATCCAAATTCGCAAGCTGATCTTGAACGTAACGACCTCCTTTACCAATAACACGAGCTGGCGCTTCGTAGCTGCCGATCACAACTTTGCAAATCTGAGTAACCCCTGGGCAACGACTTTCCCGGAACTGTTGAACTTCAACAACTTTACCACGACTGCTCAGGCCGACTTTGTAGCAGTCAAGGTTGGTGACGTCAACCAGAGCGCTCAGGCTAACGCACAAATGGGCGATGATCGTAACCTTCGGGGGGCGTACGAGTTGCGCGTTGAAGACCGTCCACTATTGGCGGGTAATACCTACACAGTAGCGGTAATGGCTACGGAAGCGGTAACGGGTTTCCAGGGTACCCTGGAACTCGACGGTGCTACCTTGGAGGACATCGAATACCAGGCCTTACAAGCGGAGAACTTTGGCATGCGCTACGCAACTGATGGGCAATTAACCCTTTCCTGGAACTGTGCGGACGCAATGCCGTCGGCCTCTTCCTCGGGCGGGTGTGTCCCCAGCGGTGAGGTGTTATTCAGCCTCGTGATCCAAGCTGAGCGCGACGCTCAACTCCGCGAAGTACTAAGTCTTAACGAGCGCTACACGCTGGCCGAGGCGTATACCCAACGGAAAGAAACGGGAGAGCTGCAAGAGCACGCCCTGAACCTCAGTTTCTACACCCCGGACGAGCTGCCGAAAGCCTACGCGTTGTTCCAGAACACGCCGAACCCTTTCCAGGAGCAAACTGCCATCGGTTTCCGCTTGCCGCAAGCAGGGGAGGTGCAGCTAGAAATACGGGACATCAGCGGTCGCATCGTTTACCGCACGCAGGATACTTACGAAGCGGGACTGCACAGCATAGTATTAAACAAAACACAGTTACGCGGGGTGAGCGGGGTGTTGACCTACACTTTACAAGCCAGTAGCCCAGAACAAGGTCAGGTGCTATTTGAGGCTTCTAAGCGAATGATTATTACGAAATAATTCCGTCTAAATAAAGACTTTTGGGGCCACTTCGACCTATGATGCGTCGAAGTGGCCTTTTTCGTAAGTCCGTTTTCGGTACCCTATTTTTTGTCAGGATCAGTATTGCTGAAGACTTCGCTCCATTCGCGGTAAACCACCACTTCGCAGTGGATTATACTTTTGTCATACTAAAAGTTAAGGAACACCTCCTTATCTTTGGTGTTGTGAGAACTACTTTATACTGGTTAAGTTGCTTCCTGTGCTGCTGGGCAGTAGGAAATGCGCAGGAAATCGTCGACGACCGGCGCTTCCCCGAGCCGCTTTCGC
>JBCDIR010000451.1:0-3713 GCA_038748735.1 Bacteroidota bacterium
AAATCTGAGTGGCCGCTAGTGACTTATGTCCTAATAACGCTTGGATAGCGGCCAATTCGGCCCCTTCTTCGGACAAGTGCGTGGCGTAAGAGTGGCGCAGTACGTGCGGGCTAGACCGCTCCAGATGTGGAATACTGCCTAGGTAGTAGCTCACTTTATTGTAGAGCCACTTCGGATAAGGTCGTACCCCCTTATCCGTGACCAGAAAAGCCGCAACGTTAGGGAAAGTAGTTTCCTTCAGCTCGCGGTAAGCGCTGATAACCTGTGCTAATTGCTCGCCAAAAGGGATGATGCGCATTTTACTCCCCTTGCCTTTAACGCGCAATTGCTTTTCCGTCAAGGATACGTCCACTTCGTTTAAGTTCAGCAATTCCGACCGCCGCATACCGGTACCGTACAATATTTCCAAAACCAACTTATCCCGCATAGTGGGAAAGTCAGGTTCCGTAGGAAAACTAGCCAACACTCTGGTCAAGGAAGTGACATCAGCAGTGACGGGCAAGCGTTTTTGCAACTTTGGAGTTTGAATACTCTTCGTCGGGTCGGATTGGCCGTCCAGTTGTTTGCACCAGTAGCGATAAAAAGCACGTAGACTAGCCAACTTGCGGCGAATACTCGCGGGCGCGCAACCCGATTGCAGTAACTCGGCCATCCAAGTACGTACTTGTCCTGTTGTGACGTCCGCCCAACGAAGGGGGCCGTATAATTGCTGATAGAATGTCTTAAATTGTTCCAAATCTTTACCATAAGCCTTCAACGTATGCGCAGAGAATCGCTTCTCGTGCTCGACATGGTGAAGGAATGGGGGGATTTGCATGTGATTAGGTGGTGAATTGGTGAAGTGGTGAATAGTGAGTGGTAAGCCTGTTTGGCCTGACGGCCGTCGGACAGGGTGGTAAGTTCACTTTTCAGTACTCGAAGCTGAGGGTAAAATAGAGAACGGTAGGATATGGATACGGAGTGGCGGGGAGGTTGTTCTTCATCTGTTGTTCTCTCTTTTCTGCCAAACTAAATTACAGCTTTACACCTATACTTGCAACTTTAAACGCAATTTTTTAGTATTTTAAAGATATGAAGAAAGAACGTAAACCAGAAAGTTTCTTGCAGCAACCGTCCTACCCCGGCGGACAGCAAGCGATGTTAAACTTCCTACGCAACAACCTCCGCTATCCCGCCGAAGCGCGGAAGAATAAGGTGGACGGCACCGTTCGTATTCGGATGGATATTAACCACGATGGAAAAGTGACCGCCGCTAAGGTGCTCAGTAGCCTGGGCTACGGTTGTGACGAAGAAGCCCAACGCGTAGTAAAACTACTGAAGTTTGAAGTGCCGAAAAACCGTCGCGTACGGGCCGTTTTTCATAAGACGATCAACATTCACTTTAATTATAAGGAAGCACCGCAGCCACCGAAGGCTAAACCCGTCGTCGCACCACCCGGCCCGACCTATACCGTTACGAAAGGACAAACCATTAAAGGTCAGGTGAAAGCACCGAGTAAGGGAAAGAGTTATACTTATACGATAAAGGTTAGGTAGGTGCTGTAAGTAATGAGGTTTACCAAATTTTTTGAAATTTTGGCAAACCTAACCCCTTGGCGTACGATGCCTTATCTAACCAAAATCAGCTTATGCGTCTCCTCACCGACGCGGCAGAAGACGATACCATTGTACGGCAGCTCAAACTGCGTACGCTGTGCTCCGGCGGGAAGTGGGCGCGTCAGTAAGTGCTGGCCCTGGGCGTTGAAAAATTGGAGGTCTTGGGCAGCAGCTGTACCGCCTTGCTCCAAGTAGACCGTTTGGCCGTGGGACCAGAGGCGGATTGGTGTTTCCAGAAGTGGGTCGTCCGTACTCGTGATTTGCATATTGGAATAGGCCAAATTGTTTACGGAAGTTCCATCTATTTGTGTAAACGTTCCGGCGGTGTAGAGGTTACCCTGGTACTCAACGGCGGCAGTTATGGCGTCATTGAACAGTGCTACACCGTATACGTAGTTATCTGTCACCCCGACGAGTCCCTGACTAAAATCGCCGACACCGAAGGGGTAACCGTTGACGTTACCATAAACATAAAGCTCACCGTCGAAATCAACAAAGCCGTGTACGGGACTAGTGTCGGATTCCTGGTCAGGGGCCAAGCCTTGGAGAGGTTGCCACAAGCCTGCGCTCAGCACATCAACGTAGCCCTGTGCTGCGTCTCCGAGGTAGAGGTAACCGTTGTGAATGGCCGCTGCATTGACGACAGGCAATCCAGGTTCTAAACCCTGTACCCAACCCTCAAATTTATCCCAGTAAGCCGCATTAATGACGTTGAGTTGCTGCTCGGTGATTTGACTGAGCGGGGCCGTTTGGTTAAACTCACCCGCAATCAGTACTTGCTCTCCGTTTTGCACAATATCGTATACCGTACCGTCCGTTCCCAGGCGATCATCGTAGGTCCAGTCGTAGTTTTGGTTTTGAAAGTCGTACTCGAAATAAGCGACGTGGGCGGCCTCCTGTCCATTGACCCGCTGAAAATCGCCGCCTACGTAATAAGGACCAAAGTAACCCGCCGTTCCAATCGTTCGAATACTACCTTGCATATCACCCGTTTGCAGGCCGATCCATTCGCCGTTTTGCCAGATAGCGACATTATGCTGATCGGGTTGCCCCGGAATAGTAAAATCACCCACTGCTACCAAGGTACTATTACGCAAAAGCGCCAGATCGTAGACGATCCCATCTAAACCATTACCTAACGTAAACCAAGCGTCTCCATCCCAACCGATAATATTATTAGCCGCTTGGCCGTCCAGCTCCGAAAACTGTCCGGCAATAATGAGGTGTTCGCCTTGATAAGTCGTGGTCATGGCGTGTATTTTACCGTTAGTACCACCGTTGTTTCCCACTGCATTCCAGCCCCGGCTAACGGGTGGATACCCCGGTTGTATCCAGGCCAGTTCCTCCGGACTAAAGCCATTGGCCGCGGCCCAGGGCGCGATGGTCGCGTGGTCCTCTGCGAGTTGAGGAAGATAGGCGTAGTTATCTTGCGTTTTGATGGTGTGAACCAGGGCGCGTTCACCCGCCTGTGCTAGCAGATAACCTACGGCACAGTGCGTACCGACTGCGTCCACAAAGTAAGGTTGGCGCTGTGTATGGCGATTATTTTGAGGGAATTGACCACGCTGCGTGTACTGACGCAGTACACTCAAATGGTGTAGCCGCGCCCTCCGCTGGGGTTGGCTCAGGTGGGCTACGGAACGCTGGCGTAGGGTATGCTCCACCAAACGCAAGTGCCACTGGATGCGCTCTTGATCGGTATTGAACGACAACGGTAGCTGCCAGTCTGCTGCCGCTACGTCCGGCTGGTTAGCCCACTGCGCATTAACTTCGTGTAAGTGGTCAAATAACGTAGCCGATTGCTGGGGTGGCAAAGAAGCAGCTAGGAGTTGCGCGCTAAAGAACAAGGGTAAAAGGAGTAATAAACGGTCCATACTACGGGGATTTTTTGTGTTAGACGGTGATTCGTGTTTTGTCCGTTGGGTAAGTTACTAGAAATTCTAAAAATTGGACGTGACTTCTCCCTTTTTGGGCGTTATGCTAACAAATAATTTCCCTCCAGTGGCGCAGCGACAATGGCGTGTAAATGGTTTTGGTGGTCAATCTTACGTCATTGGCCTGTACCACGGCGACGACAGTGGTCACCTAGTGGTATACTGCAACAACAACATTTTACT
>JBCDIR010000452.1:0-3704 GCA_038748735.1 Bacteroidota bacterium
AACACCGAAACCACCACCAATTAACCATTCCCATTTTTTTCATTTTTCTGCTTGAATCAAAGCATTAGTGGCAGCTACCAAACCAAAAGGTCTGCACCATCCCAAGATTTAAGCCCCAACGCATACAAATGTTCACAAAGTGAAGATTTGTATACGTAAGATTAAAAACCAACATGAGTAAAAAGAATAAAAAACGCCCCAAAGTGAAGGGCAAGAAACTAAGAACCCACGAATTACAACGCGAAGTACTCCGACTGTTCAAACGTTCTCCCAAGAAACAATTCAATCCCCGCCAAGTCGTCAATAAGCTAAAAATTGCGAATAACAAGGACGCCGTTCAGCACGCTATTGAACAATTGGTACAAGCCAAAGCTCTGGAAGCTAAAGACAACTACAAATACCAGATTCGCCGCGATTATCAAGTTACCGCCAGCAGCAAGACTGCTGAGGGACGCGTGGACCTTACCCGTTCGGGAGCGGCCTACATCATGGTAGAAGGCATGGAGGATGATATTTACGTATCCCCCAAGCACGTTAACACCGCCCTAAATGGCGACAAGGTCAAAATTCGCTGGTGGAAAGCCCGTGGTCGGCGTAAGCCCGAGGGGGAGATCATCGAAATCATCGAACGCAGCACCGAGTCTTTTGTCGGCATCATCAACACCTTCTCGCGCTTTGCGTTGGTGACCCTCGAAGGCGGCCGCCAGCCGATGGACATCATGATTCCACTGGACGAAATGCAGGGCGCCCGCGACGGCGATATGGTCGTCGTGAAGATCAGAGAATGGAGCAACGGTCGCTTTGACAACCCCGTGGGGGAAATTACGACGGTGCTGGGTAAGCCCGGCAGCAGCGAATTGGATATGCAAGCCATTCTGATCAACAATGGGTTCAATATTACCTTTCCAGAAGCCGTTGTTGCCGAATCGGAGGCGCTGGACGAAACCATCACGGAAGCCGAAATAGCCAAGCGCCGCGACTTCCGCGACGTGCTTACTTTTACCATTGATCCACTGACGGCCAAGGATTTTGACGATGCACTCTCGTACCGCGAACTCGAAAACGGACAGTTCGAGGTGGGCGTACACATCGCGGACGTCACGCATTACGTACCCGCCAAATCGCAATTGGATCAGGAGGCGTACAAGCGTTCTACCTCGGTCTACTTGGTCGATCGTGTGTGTCCCATGTTGCCGGAAAAGCTGTCGAACGGTCTGTGTTCATTGCGACCGAACGAAGATAAATTGGCCTTTTCTGCCGTTTTTGTCTTTGACCAACAGTTTCGCGTCAAGCGGCGCTGGTTTGGTAAAACCGTCATCCATTCTGACCGCCGCTTCACTTACGGAGAGGCGCAGGAGGTGATCGAAACGGGCGAAGGCAACTATCCGGAAGAGTTGCAATTGCTCAATAAGGTAGCCAAGAAACTACGCGAGCGACGCTTCAAAGCCGGGTCGATTGATTTTTCTTCGGAAGAAGTGAAATTCCGCCTAGACGAAGACGGTACGCCCGTCGAAGTCTACGTCAAAGAGCGCAAAGATGCTCACATGCTCGTTGAGGACTTCATGCTACTGGCCAATCGGGAAGTAGCCGGTTTCATTGGCCGTAAAGAAAACGCTCGTAACAAACAGATTCCCTTCGTTTACCGCGTCCACGACGAACCGGACCCCGACAAAGCCATGGAGTTAGCCCTCTTCGCCAAAGCGCTCGGCTTCGAGATGGACGTGAGTACCCCCCAGGCGATTAGCAAGGCCTATACGCGCCTCGTCAGAAAAGCCGAAAATGATCCGGGACTGAAGATGCTGGCTCCGCTCGCTATTCGTACAATGGCGAAGGCCGTTTACACCACCAATAACATTGGCCACTACGGTCTGGGCTTCTCACATTACAGTCACTTCACTTCACCCATTCGGCGTTACAGTGACGTGCTCACGCACCGGATTCTGGAGCAGAATTTGCCGAAAGGCAGCCTCTACCAAGTGAACGGACAGAAGCTGGAAGAACAGTGCAAGCACATTTCCAACCAGGAGCGGAAAGCCACCGACGCCGAGCGCGAAAGTATCAAGTACAAGCAGGTCGAGTTCATTAGTAAACACGTAGGACAAGATTTTGCGGGCATCGTCAACGGTATTTCCGATTACGGGGTCTTTGTGGAATTGAAAGAAAGCCACTGCGAGGGTATGATCGCTTACGACCATATGGACCAGTCCTACGAGATGGGCGATGGTCGCCTCTACATTCGGGGCCGCCGCACGGGGCAGATTATCCGCATGGGAGACGAACTGACAGTACGCGTACTGGATACGGATCTCAAACGCCGCCGCATTGAGCTAGGCCTCGTCGAACTACCGGAAAATGACGGGACCGCGTTACCACTAGCGGAGGATAAATCAAAGGGCCGTCAATCGCGCAGCCGTTCAGACAACAATAGGTCGAAGCGGGGCGGTAAAGGCAATCGTCGTGGGGGTAATGGTAATGGCCGCGGCAAACGGTCGAAGCAGCAGGCTAAGTAGGTGCTAGTATACTTTCGAGGCTCATTGCTTACATGCCTAACATAGTAAACGCAGCGACTTTTGGAAAACTACTTATCCTTAGCGGAAGTGACGTTCTTCCTACCTCTAGCGAGGTGATCCTCGAAAAGTTGCTCGTCCTTACTTGAGGGGTACATATCGCATCCTGCTACCTAGAGCGAGCGTAGCGAAGCGGTCCCAATACTTGCTACCTACAACACGACAATAAAAAAGCCTGTTCCTTAACTGGAGGAACAGGCTTTTTTAGTACAGCACATGCAATCTTTACAACTTCTGCATGAGCTTAGTCGTCAGTAGCTGCGCATCTTCATCCATCAGGCGGACGAGGTAGGTACCTTTGGGTAAGTTGCTGATGTCGTACCATTGACCGTCACCGTGCGTGAAAGATTGCACTTGCTGACCCGTGAGGCTGAACACGTCTACGCGCGCTAGTCCCTCTGCTCCTTTGATGGAAAACAGACCGTTGGAAGGGTTGGGGTAAACTTTTATCTGTTGGACGTTAATTTCCTTAGTACTACTGGTAGGTTGTACGTTGAAGTAGTAAACATTAGTGAGACTGACATCTGCATTATTTTGATCAGTGACAGTGATCTCTACTACGGCGCTACCTTCCGTTTGGTTAGGATAGGCGTGTACGTCAATGTTACCTTGCTCATTACCTTCCAGTGTAAAGTCTCTTGTGCTCACAGTCGGAGCGTAGCATTGAACTTTATCACAAACAGCCGTCCACCATTCATCCGTTTGCTCAACAACGTTACGTGTCCAGGTGAGACTGCGTGTATCTGTTGTGGTATTGGTTAGATTAGAATAGCCGACACCCTCGAAGTCATCTGCCGAAATATCCATGACCACGATGGGGCCGTCATCAAACTCTAGTCCTTGGGCACTTAACCCTAAGGAGAACAGCAGGAAGGAAAACGAAAGGAGTAAAATATGCTTCATGTTATTGGCTTTTTAGCTGAATGAATTACAAAATTAAGGGAATTCGTAAGAACCACAAAAAATAAGTCCGTTCCGTCTCACAAGAGACGAAACGGACTCGCATCCCGCAGGATGAACGCTAAGCTTAGCCGCTAATTAGCGCTGTACCATAAAGCGGCGGGTCAACTCGCGGTCACCGTTGAAGATGCGCAAGAAGTACATGCCGCTGCTTAGGTTAGTAACGTCTACTTCAAG
>JBCDIR010000453.1:0-3703 GCA_038748735.1 Bacteroidota bacterium
GCGCAAAGCAAGCATGATTCTGAGTGCATTCAACCACGTAGCAGATCGAATACGTCAACAAGTTTTGAAACTTAACCCCTTCGCTTCGAAGGCTGATATAACTTGGCGTTTTATTGAACTCACCCAAAAAGACGATTATAACGAAGAGATTTTCAAGTTTATGGAAGACACCATGCAGAAACGTTCAGAAGAAGAATGGAAAGAACGTTTTAGAACTATGAAAAAGGATATGAACTGGACCTATGCGGACATTGCTCGTTTTGTTGGTGCAGAAAACGAAAACGCTGTCCGGGCTTCCATCAATCGTAAGGTACCCGCCTTCGGCAAACTAGCAGTCTGTGTCTTCGAAGAAATGCAAAAGAGAAATGCTAAACAAGTCTAATGGTTAACCTTAAACTGTACCGTCTGACTAGTCGCCTGCGTTACCTTGAATCGCTCATCCAAGCGCTGTCCGATAATCCAGATGATGACTCCGTCTCCGTTGACCAATAGCCACTGTTGCGCGCGTTCCCAGCGGTTGATTTTATTATTGGTAAAGAAGTCCTGTAAGGACTGGTGCTGACCGTCCATACCCAGCGGACAAAATTGATCACCCGCTTTCCACCGACGCACTTGAAGTGGAAAGAGGAGCCGTTGCCCATCTACCACAATACAGTTGGGGTCAGGAGTGAATTGTTGGGGAACTTCCGGCAAGGGTTCCCGCGTCAGCACTAGAGTACTTAATGCTAAGGTGCGTTGCTCCGCTGGCCAATCGTAGGTCGCTGTCTCCGCTTTTTCTCGCTCTTTTTGCCGCAGTAGCCAGCCTTCCGTCTGCACGAGTAACTCCATCCGCTCGGTGGTGATGATGGAACCAATTTTTGCCGTCAATGCTTGGCGAATCTGCTCCGCATTGAAACCGTAAATGCTCCAAAATTCCCAGGCCAGTGTATTCGCTTGTGGATGGTTCAACAACGGCTCGCGGGGGGTGAACCAGTGCTTATCCTGACGAATAAACCATTGTGCTTTATAGTTAGCAATTTGCTCATCGTACAGCGCCAGCATTTCTTCCATTCTTTGGAAATTAGCAGCGGCCCGCTGCCCCAGTTGTGGTTCCCAGGCGTACAGTTCGGGCAGTACGTGGTGACGAAAGCGGTTGCGTTGATACTTATCCGTCGCGTTGCTACTGTCTTCCCGAAAGGGAATATTATGTTCTTTTTGGTAAGTCAAAATATCCTGGCGAGCAACGCAAAGTAGTGGACGGCGAATCTTAGTATACGCCACTTCATCCTGTAGGGCTTCTCCCTCCTGCTGAGTAGTAGCAGCAGTCCAGCTTTTCCGTGGTTTAGCTTGCAGACTACTGAGCCCCCGCCAGCCCGCCGCCCGCGCGAAATTAATCCAAAACGTTTCCAAACGATCATCCAGATGATGGGCCGTCAGAATCAATTTACCGTCGCGCTGGGCGATGGTTTCAAAAGCTAAATAGCGTTGCATCCGCGCGGCCATTTGAATGGACTTGCCCGGAAAACCATTTGGGTTCAGTACCCGCTCGTAGTACGGTAACCCCAGCTTTTCAGCGTGATCACGCACAAAAGCCGCGTCTTCGTCCGATGCTTCCCCGCGCAATTGAAAGTTGCAGTGAACCACCGAGCAAGCGTAACCCAGGGTGTGCATCGCGTGCAACAGCACCATCGAATCCACGCCCCCACTTACGGCTATCAACAGGCGATCTGCCTGCGTGAAAAGCTGTTCTGCCGCAATGAATGATTGTACACGCTCTAGCATAGCTATACGGAATTAGACCTGTTCCTTGCGCAAGATCATCGCGGCTTCGGGCGTCCACTGCTCCAACAATACCGTTTGACCCGCCTTGATCTGAGCTATTTTTTCGGACGTGTAATGGCGAATCGTGACGAGTTCTACCCCTCGGGTTACTTCCACCGAAAAATCCTCCGCCAGTGCCGCTACTAAGCGATCGACCTTGTCTTCTACTTCGTTGCAACAAAGGTGAAGCGCCTGAGCCGTATTTTGCAATAGGTTGACTTGAAGCCGTAGATCAGCTACGGTTTTGAAGATGCGGCTCAGGTGTTGTTCGGCCACGAAAGAAAAATCCCTGACCGCAATGGTGCAAAGCACTTGTTTTTTTTCTACAGCAATAAGGGGAGGATACACCGTTGGACCCTCCGCCGTGATCACCGTTCCCGTGGCCGTAGGGTCTAAAAATGATTTGACGTACAACGGAATCTGCTTCTCCTGCAATGGCCTGACGGCTTTGAGGTGGAGAACGTGCGCACCGCTGTAAGTCATCGCAATGGCCTCTTCGTACGACAGGCGATCCAAGTGCTCCGTACCCGTAAAACGCTTGGGATCAGCCGTTTGCACCCCCGCTAGTTCTTTCCAAATATAGAGCGCCTCCGCGTCTAAGCAGTGACTCATAATGGCGGCGGTGTAGTCGGTTCCTTCGCGCCCCAGCGTGATGCTAAAGTTCTCCGTGGTGCTAGCAATGAAGCCCTGCGTTAGTACGGAACCACCCTGTTCCAGCAGACGCGGTACCTGGCTGGTAATGCGCTTAGTGGTTTCGGGCCACTGTACCCAGCCCTCGCGGAAACTGTCATCCGTAAGAATGAGATCACGCGCGTCGAGCCAGTGAGTCGGTAACGCTTGCTTATTCAAGTACGCCTGCAAAATTAAAGACGAAAGGAGTTCACCAATGACGATAATTTGATCGTAGCTGTAATCGTAATTTTCGTGCGGTTCTTCCTCTAGCGCCCACTCAACAGCCACCAATTGATCGTTCATCGCGTCGTAAACGGGGTGTTGGTCACCGAGTAATTCTCGGGCTAGATCGAAGTGACGCTGCCGAAAAGATTGTAGTAATTGCAACGCTTTTTCCGGCTCACCCGCCTGGTACGCCCGTACGAGGAGTCCCAGTTCGTCCGTACTGCCTTTCGTAGCGGAAACGACGATGACGAGTGGCGTAGCTGCGTGGGTAGCAATAATCTTGGCTACTTGGCGTATAGCCGTTGCGTCCGCAAGGGCGGCCCCACCGAATTTGAAAACTTTAAGCGGTTTTTTCATGGGGGCAAAGGTAAGCAACGCCGAAAACTTAAACTTATGATTTCGTGATCTAAAGGTGGGTGCTTATCATCCGAGTCCTTACACTTGACAGAGCATCAGATGTAACTACTGCTTCGGACAACGCTTGCAGCGCTTACCTTTTTTGTACTTTTTGCAGCACTTCTTTTTCAGTTTCTTAGCCTGAAGCTGAATGACGGGACAGGGAAAACGAACTTCGGTAGAAAAGGGGGATTGATCGGGGGATGATCGTAAGGCCATGAGCGAAAGTCTATGCGTTGATTTGGTTGATAGCTTGGTGTAAACGGAAATAATTCCCGGCGATACGGGCCAATTTAGCCGTGCGGCAGCCACGGGCGACAACGAGGCGCTGACCAGCAGATTGGTCGTCAATTTTGAGCCAGAAAGCCGCCGTCCAACCCTGCGGATCGCGTTGTACGAGCAAGGGGGTATCCGAGCGTAGTTGTGCCACCAGCGAGCTATCGTGTAGCAACATCGCAAAAGCAAAAGGGTCTACACTTTCTACTTGTCCACGTTGGGTAGCGGCTTGCGCCAGTTCTTTTAGCAGCTTTGACATAACGCCTGATTATTTATGCGATTGCAAAGATAACAAACCACAACCTATTTTGATTTAGTCTAAATAAGATTTTTA
>JBCDIR010000454.1:0-3701 GCA_038748735.1 Bacteroidota bacterium
CCAAAGCAAAAGAAGGGCGCAAGCAGGAACTGATTGGCTTGCAGGCCGTGATGGATGTAGAGTTGAATACCCAACGCTACGAAAATAAATTGCAACAGCAGGAACTGGCCTTACAGAAGACCTTTCTGCAGCGCTTACAGATCGCGCTGGCAGCCATTATCGTCCTGGCCATCGCCTTAGCCATCGCCCTCTGGCGCATTGCCGTTGCCAACCGTAAACTAGCCGAGAAAAATGCGCAGCTGGCGGACTTCAATATCCAGCTAGCGACTACCAACCAGCAGTTGAGTTTGGCTAATAATAAACTCCAACAATTCGCCTTTGCGACGGGTCACGATCTCAAAGAATCCCTGCGCAATATCACCAGCTTTGCGCAATTAGCGACCATCGAAATTGGCGAGAATAATAACACTGCCCGCTCGCACCTCCAAGAGGCCGCTGCGGGGGGCAAGCGCATGCGCAAAATGCTGGATGACCTTTTACACTTCAGTAATATCGGTGGTAATGACACGGTGGTAGCTTCCTTCCCGCTCCAAGAAATTGTTAGTAGCGTCAAGCAACAACTCAAAGAAGACATCGTCGAGAAACAGGGCGATGTTCACCTCAAAACCCCCGTTACCATCAAGGCCAATCGCATGGCCATTGAACAGTTAATGTATAATTTGGTCCACAATGGCTTGAAATACCAAGAACCCGGCAGACCACCACGGATCAGCATTGAGGTGGATAAGCAGGGGGAGGACGTCGTCTTTCAGGTCAGGGACAACGGTCGGGGCGTACCCGCAGCTGATCGGAAGAAGATCTTCCAGCCGTTCCACCGCCTCCTCAATCGCATGGAAAGTGGCTCCGGTCTAGGATTGTCCATTTGCCAAAACGTAGTAGAAGATCACGGTGGCCGCATCTGGTACGAAGTGGGCGATCCCACGGGTTCCGTCTTCTGCTTTACGCTGCCGAAAGCCGAGCCGAAGGGCGCCTTCTTGATGGCGACCACCTAGCAGCATGTTATCCATTCTCCTTCCCGTTTTTCGGTACGACGTGACGCCACTCGTACGAGCGCTACGCATTCAGATGCAAGCACTGGCCGTTCCGAGTGAAATCGTTCTGCTGGACGATGCCTCCGGTCCCGAATGGGCTGCGCTGCACCAGCCACTGGGGGAACTATCTCACGTTAGGTATGAAGTACTTTTGGAGAACATTGGGCGTGCGGCTATCCGCAACCGTTTAGCGGAACGGGCACAGTACGATTATTTGCTGTTTTTAGATGGAGACAGTGGAGTCGTCCGGGATGATTTTTTGGTCAATTACAGTGCGCACTTAGCTCCTCAGCAAGTGCTGTGTGGTGGTCGAATTTACGCCGCACAAGTGCCCACTGACCCGACTTTACGCCTCCACTGGCATTACGGCCACGCCCGCGAAACCCGTGCCCTGGCGGAACGGCAAGCACACCCACACCACGGTTTTATGACCAACAATTTCGTGGTTCCCAAAAACTTGCTAGCGGCCATCCCTTTTGAAGAAGCCATTACGCAGTACGGCCACGAGGATACGCTCTGGGGCCACGCCCTGCAAGCTGCGAATATTCCGATTCTTCACTTGGATAACCCGATTAGCCACCTGGGGCTGGAAGCGGCCGAACACTGGCTGGGTAAACAGCAACAAGCCATTGAGAACCTGTACCGTTTGCATCGTCAATTTCCGCAATTGGATACCAAGGCCCTCCGCTACTGGCGTAAGCTGCACCGCTTCGGTCTGCTGCGCGTTACTTATCCTTGGTGGCGAGCCAGTGCGCAAGACTGGACAGGAAAGCTGCTAACTGCCGAGGTGCCTAATTTTTGCTATTTAGATCTGCTGAAACTGTACTGGTTGGAAGACGCACACCGTAAATACGGACGGGGAATAACGCAGTAATTTGACCCTGTGTACTGAGGTGGGTGCATTTCATTTTGTCGCTTATTGGAAAACATTATAAAGCAATAATACTTATGCCCCAGCGGGGCATTCTGTCTATAACTTTTGTGCTGTTGGAGCCTGCGCCCCAGCGGGGCCGCCTGTACTTCGGGGCTTTTTAAAAGTTGCATATAGGCGGCCCACTGAGGCTGCGGTCAGGATCGTAACCCGCTGGGGCGCAGTAATAGAGACTTACCACAGTTTTTACAGACCGTTTGCCTCGCTGAGGCAATTACCACGTAGACGACATTTTGAAATGCACCCACTGGGTTGGAGTAGTCAAAAAGCTAAGAATTTCACTATGTTTGCCAAAGCATTCAAAGTTTAATCAACACATTTCAACCCCAACTGCCCCCATGACGAAAGCGACTCCGGATACCATCATTTTGCCTCATTTGGCTAAGACGCGTCGTGCTAGTCGCCAACTCATCGGTTTGGGTGACGAGGTGATTGCGAACATCCTCAACGAATTGGCGGATTTGGCCGTGGCAGAAACGGATTTTCTATTGCGCGAAAACGCGGAAGACCTCAAACGGATGGCCCCGGCGGACCCCAAGTTTGATCGGCTGAAACTCACCGCGCAGCGCATTGCCGATATCGCCCGTGATTTACGCAACGTAGCGGCCTTGCCCAGTCCGCTGGGGCAGGTGTTGGAAGATCGGCAGTTAGCACAAGGTATGCACTTGCAGCGGGTGAGTGTGCCGCTGGGGGTCATTGGGATTGTTTTCGAGTCGCGGCCCAACGTTACTTTCGATGTTTTTGCCCTGTGTTTGAAGTCGGGGAATGCTTGCGTGTTGAAGGGGAGTCGGGATGCGCATTACTCCAATCTGGCGATTTTGCAACTCATCCAGACGGTGCTCGAGCCACGGGGTTTGCGCGATATTTGTTACCTAGCTCCCAGCGAGCGTTCGGCGCTGCCCGTCATTCTGACGGCCAACGAATACGTGGACGTAATTATCCCGCGCGGTAGTCAAGGACTCATTCAATTTGTGCGGGAAAACGCCCGGGTACCCGTCATCGAAACCGGAGCGGGTATTGTGCATACTTACGTGGCCGCCAGTGCGGATTTGGCGAAAGCCACCGCCATTGTCACGAATGCCAAAGCTCGGCGGGTGAGCGTCTGCAACGCGTTGGATTGCTTGCTGCTGCACGAAAGTAAATTACCGCATTTACCGTCCATTGTAGAAGAATTGGGGAAGACGTACGCTTGTCAAATCCACGCGGATACTGCGGCTCACGCTGCCCTGGCTGCTCATTATCCAGACGAATTACTACACCTTGCCACCGCCGATAGTTTCGGGATTGAGTTTTTGAGTATGCAACTCGCCATCAAGACGGTTAGTACGTTGGAGGAGGCGCTAGACCACGTGGCCCAGCACAGTTCCCAACACAGTGAAGCCATCGTAACGGAGGATGCTGCCGAGGGCGAGCGCTTCTTGCAGCAGGTAGACGCCGCCGTGGTCTACGTCAATGCTAGTACCGCCTTTACGGACGGTGCGCAATTTGGTCTCGGTGCGGAAATCGGGATCAGTACGCAGAAGCTCCACGCGCGGGGCCCGATGGCGCTACGTGAATTAACAGCTTACAAATGGCTGGTACGCGGAGCGGGGCAAGTGCGTTAGGGAAAGCGTTTGATTTATTACTTTTTGGTAATGGAAAATAGGAAGGGCCAGCCACCATCGTCACTGACCCCTTCAAAATTTATTAGACATTATGAACACAACCTGTTATAGGTCTAAACTTGTTCTTTTCGGCGC
>JBCDIR010000455.1:0-3700 GCA_038748735.1 Bacteroidota bacterium
CGTATACGCAAACCCTCACGGTCCTGGACGACGAAGCCCCCGTATTCACGAACTGCCCAACGGACTTCACCATCAATACCGACGCTGGTATCTGCGAAGCGACGCTCACCTGGGAAGAATTGATGGTGACGGACAACTGCCCCAATTATGTTACCACTAATGATTTGGCGACCATTTTAGCGCAGTACAATGGTAACTTAGCCCCGGTACTGGCCGCAATTCCCAGCCGCTTTGTATTGGAGAATGACATAGAAAATAATAATAATTTTGACGATGGCGGTGCGGATGTTTACGACAATGCCAACTTCATGAACACCAATTTTGCCACGGACATTCCCTATTCGGAAAATATCATTACCACCAGCAATGCTTTTGGAACTAACAGTGCTTACTTTACCAGCTACAATAGTGGCGTGTGGATGATGGCAGCGGACCTGAATAACGTGGACTTTTACGAAATAACGGGTAATAACGGAGCAGATGGAGATGGTACGGCCAACGTATATCAGGGCAGCTATACTGCTCCCTTGAGTGGGGTAACGTATTACGCCTACGTCAAACGTATTTACAACGGCAATGATCCTTCCATTAACCATTTGTTCATTATCGAAGACAATACGGGGGTGACTCAAACCTTCGCTACCGATACCAACGACGATCAGCACCGTATCAGCGGCCTGAACGGTAATACGCGTATCTACCAATTTAACTGGTACGGGGCCGACCCTAATGATGATGATATAGCTTACAATTATTCCGATACAGAGACCCAGGCCATCTTCGAGGCATTTGTCGATAATGTAGTGGACTACGATATTTCCCAAGTCAGTGGTCCGACCCAAGTGGCTGGTCCCCCTCCGGGCTCTACCTTCTCAGCGGGTACGACTACCATCACTTACGAAGCTACGGATGCGTCCGGGAACGTGGGAATATGTTCCTTTACGGTAACGGTGAACGATGTTACTCCCCCCGAGGCGCGCTGTCAGAATGTTACCGTCCAACTGGACGCTACTGGCAACGGCAGCACCACCCCCGCTGCCGTCGATGATGGCTCTACGGACAACTGCGGCATCGCCACCCTAGCACTGGACGTGATGGACTTCACCTGCGCCAATGTAGGTGCGAATACCGTCACGCTAACAGTAACGGACGATAGCGACAACACAGATACGGCCGACTGCACCGTCACCGTCGAAGACAACGTCCTACCCGAGGCACTGTGCCAGAACGTCACTGTTCAATTGGATGCCAACGGCAACGGTAGTACCACGGCGGCGGACGTAGACAATGGTTCTAATGATGCTTGCGGCATTCAGAGCCTGGCTTTGAGCCAAACGGACTTTACCTGTGCCGATGTGGGTGTTAATACGGTCACCCTCACGGTTACGGATAACAACGACAACGTCAATACGACGGACTGTACCGTCACCGTCGAAGACAACGTCCTACCCGAGGCACTGTGCCAGAACGTCACTGTCCAACTCGATGCTACGGGCAACGGAAGTACTACGGCCGCCGACGTGGATAATGGTAGCAACGATGCTTGCGGCATCATGAGCTTAGCACTCAGCCGAACGGACTTTACCTGTGCCGATGTGGGTGCCAATACCGTCACCCTCACCGTGACCGATAATAACAGTAATGTCAATACCACGGACTGCACCGTCACCGTCGAAGATAACGTCCTGCCCGAAGCACTGTGCCAAAACGTCACCGTCCAATCGAGTAGGGTAAGATCAGCCATTTGACTGATCTTATCCCTCTCACACCACGAAGCGTACGGATCACGTACTTCGCGGTTCACAGAACAACGTTACTTCTTTTGTTTGAACGTTCTGGACATAGGTGTTTGCTGGCCATTCCCGTACTTGACACGGAGGAAGTATTCCAGAAAAGGAATATACCCTCGTTTGCGCAAGCGTTCTTCGGTGATGGTCGTACGCATAATCGGGCTGCAAGCGATGGCCCATCCTCCTTTTTGGGAGTAGGCAAATCGTCTGGCCCAGCTTTCGCTCACGCCCAGTTGTCGGAACGCTCGAAGCCGTCGCTTGGGGCGTTTCCATGCTTTCCAGATACAGTACCGTAGGCGGCAGCGTATCCAAGCATCGAGTTCGCGGAGCTTTTGGTAGCCAGTGGCGTACTTGAAATAGTGCACCCATCCGCGCATCAGCTCATTGAGTTTGGCGCAGCGTTCGGCTACCGTCATTGGAGTGGTTTTACGGGTAATGATTTTGATTTTCGCCTTGAGCCGCTGCCAAGATGTCTTGGCGATGCGCAATTGATACTGGCCGCGTTGTCCTTTCTGGTAGGTCGGGACAAAACCGTGGCCGAGTAGCGTAAACTGCACGGGGCGGCAGATCGACGTCTTTTGCTGGTTGACTTCAAGCAGAAGTTTGTTTTCCAGAAAATGCGTGATACTGGCCAGCACCCGTTCGGCGGCGCGGCGGCTTTTGAGGAAAATACTACAATCATCGGCGTAGCGCACGAAACGGTGTCCGCGTCGCTCCAACGCTTGATCCAGCTCGTTGAGCAGGATGTTGGAAAGCAGTGGACTCAGCGGGCCACCCTGCGGGGTGCCCACGGTCCGGGCAGTGATACGACCGTTTTCCAGCATGCCACTTCGCAGGTACCGTCGGATCAGTCGTAGGAGTATTTTGTCCTGTACTTGCCGACTAATGAGGCCCATGAGTTTATCGTGATGAACCCGGTCGAAAAACGACTTAAGGTCGAGGTCGATAATCCAGTGGTGGCCTTCATTGATGTACTGGTTGGCTTGCCGAAGCGCATCGTACGCACTGCGTTTGGGTCGAAAACCGTAGCTAAAATTGGAAAAGTCTGGCTCCCAGATTTTGCTGAGTACCCCGTGGATGGCCTGCTGAATAAGCCGGTCCATCACGGTAGGGATACCCAGCATCCGGGTGCCACCGTTCGCCTTGGGGATGTCCACGCGGCGTACGGGCTGCGGGCGGTAATCGCCGGCTAGCAACTTGGCTTTGATGTGCTCCCAGTGCTGCGTCAGGAAACGTGGAAGGTCTTCTGTTTTCACGCCGTCCACGCCTGGCGCGCCCCGGTTGCGCCTCACCGCCTGGATCGCATTGACGAAGTTTTGTCCGTGTACGATCCACCGCATTAAGTCGGTTTTCTGGTTCATAAAAAAAAAGTTTTCGTCTGCTCTTTTGGTGCGGGTTCGTCCGCTACTCATCCGCTGGTCGGCTTCGAGAGAAGGACGGAGAGACCCGCCGCTAAAGAGCGGTTCCGTGTTCAGCCCTTCACGCACATGCGTTACAGCACATGGCTACTATGGCTTCTGCTGACTTCTGCCCACCCTTTCGTGAGCAGATCTCCCTCGGTAAGGTGCATCCTCTTTCCGCTGACTCGGCCCGCATCTACAACGATGGGCTACTGTAGGTTCTGCCTTCGGTGTAAAGTGCCACCTTGACGACCCATCGCTGCCTCTTATGCGGTTCGTGTTCCTGCCGGCCAACTTTCGCAGTATCGCTTACTTCAGACCTCCAGTCACCCGAACGCCCTTGCGACTTGCTATACGCCTACCCACCTTGGCGTAAGGAGGACTTCCACCTCCCTAGAGAACTTTCCCTTTGGAAAGCCAAATCGTGACCCATTTTCTTGCTATCTTTAGTCTCGCCAGATTAGAGATAGCTCGAAGTGGTCACCTTCGATGCCCATTCGAGGCACACAC
>JBCDIR010000456.1:0-3697 GCA_038748735.1 Bacteroidota bacterium
ACCATCGGTGCCGTGAAAATATTGTCACTCAATGAGATCATTGGTGATGTCAACTGTAATGGTGATACAGATGGTGCCATCTTCGTAACGGGGGTGACCAGTGGCGCACCAGCGGATGAACCCTACACCTTCACCTGGAGCATCAACGCACCCGCGCCTACGACCACCGCCACTACATCCGAGATCACGAGCCTCGCCGCCGGGCAGTACGCCCTGACCATGACGGACGCCAGTGCCGTGGGGTGCCAAGTCATTGATACTTTTGAAGTTACTCAACCGGACGTCCTAGATATTCAAGTTTTTGATTTTACCAACGAAACCTGTTTGGTGGGCAACGACGGAAGCATTACTACCGTAGTAACGGGCGGAACGGCTCCTTACGCCTACGAATGGCTACGCGATGATCTGGAGATGGATTCCGTGGCTACTGGTCTGAGTGCCGGTATTGATACCATCATCGTCACGGATAACAACCTGTGCACCGATACGGTCATCCAGTTTATTTCGGCACCCGCACCGCCTAATATTACTCAGTTGGATGACGACTTCGTCTCTTGTCCAAATGATATGGATGGCGAGCTTAACTTAATGGTGACTCCGGCAACGGGTACCATGATTTCTTCTATTAGTTGGAATACGGGAGCTGCGGGGCCAATGCTGTCTAACTTAGCACCAGGGCAGTACATCGTGACGGTAGTGGCGGACAATGCTTGTGCGGCGGTGGATACGGCCTTTGTTTTGGCACCCGATCCAATTGTACTGGATTCGATACAGGTCATAGCACCTTCTTGCCCGGGTGACGAAAACGGACGAATTAGTGTCTTCCCCTCGGGAGGGACGGGTAACTACACTTTCACTTGGGATCCGTTTCCAGCAGGTTCAGTCGCTACGAATCCGTTGACGGCGGTAGCGCAGGGAGACTACTCGCTCACCATTACGGACCAAAATATGTGTACCGCAGGACCGTTCCCGATAGCAGTAGTAGATCCGCCATCTATCGACGTGACGATCTCGAATGTTCAAGATACGAGCTGCCCGGACCCCACGACCTGCGATGGCCAAGCTACTGCAACGGCTACTTATAGCGATGGTACGGCGGGTAACTTCTTTTTTACCTGGGCATCGGGCGAAGAAACGTCCGGTGCGCAAACTTCAACGGCTACGCAGTTGTGTGTGGGGATGCAAACAGTAGACATAACGGATGGTGTTTGTGGCGCAGTTGGGTCATTTACCATCGAATCACCGCCCCCCATCACACCCGAAACGATCATCGAACCCGTCAGTTGTAATGGCTTGTCGGACGGACGTATCACCCTCACGCCGAGTGGCGGAACTGCACCTTACAGTGTATTGTGGTTAGAAACGGGAACGATGTCCAACGAATTGATCGGCGTAGCCGCGGGGGACTATACGGCCCTGATTACGGACGATAATATGTGTACTTTCACGCAGTTGGTCACCATGTCCGAGCCAGAACTATTGGTGTTAAACGTGGATTTGCTCAATTCTAGCCCTTCGGTCACTTGCGCGGGTGACGAAGACGGCGTGATTACGGTGACGGCTACGGGAGGCAACGTCACGCCGGATAATCCATACCAGTATACCTGGAACGACGGCGCGACGGGCAACGTCAACAGCGGGCTACCCGCCGGGACGTACTTCTCCACGGTGACCGATTTCAAAAACTGTATGGCAGAGACAAACTTCACGATCACGGAACCCGACCCGATCATCTTCTCGCTCGACCCCATTGATCCACCACTCTGCTTCGGCGATCCGACTACGGTGATGATTGATACCGTGACGGGCGGAGCGAATAATCCGTTTGAGGAATACGTATTTCAGATTGATAACAATGGCTTGAACTTCCCGGTCATTCAGTCCGCTTCCGTCTTTGCGGGCGACCACATCGTGACGGTAGAAGACGTCAACGGCTGTACCGAAGAGCAAACCTTTAGTATCACCTCGCCCGCGCAGATTATGATTGACCTCCCGGAGACCATCACGGTAGAGTTGGGTGACAGCTCCAATATGGCACAGATCGTACCGACCATTACGCCTAGCGGAGACTATACCTATCTGTGGACGCCTGCTCAGTTCCTTAGTTCGGATACGATTGCGATGCCGTTTGTTTTTCCCGAATTTAGCCAAAACTACACGCTTACCATCGTGAATGCGAACGGTTGTACGGCATCCGAAAGTATTTTTGTGGAACTTGACGCCAATCGCAACGTATACATTCCCAATATCTTCAGTCCGAACGGTGATGGACGCAATGACGAGTTCGAGATTTTCCCCTGCATAGGTGTTCGCAGCGTCAAGTCGGCGCGCTTATTCGACCGTTGGGGGGGGATACTTTACGAAGGGACGAACATGGACCCGAACTGCCTGGGTACCGAACTCTGGGACGGTAACAAGGGCGACGGTCAGCCGCTGCCACCCGGCGTGTACGTCTACATGATTGAGATTGAATTTCTTGATAATGTCACGCTAACCTACCGTGGAGACGTGACTTTGATTCGATAATTGTGAGTCGGAAGGCACTTTAGTAAGTGTCTTCCAACTTACCAGTAAAAAAAGCATGGAAAAAACACTAGGCATAGGTTCACGCGTCAAACATCCTGCCTACGGCGATGGCGTCGTTATCCGTCTGCACGCGGCAGCTTACGAATTGGCTTTTACCCTTTACGGGATTAAGTCCGTAGGACGCGAATACGACAAATGGGAAGTCATCGAAGCCATTGAGGCTGAGGAAGAAGTGTCCTTTTCAGGAGCAGAAAAAGCCCTCGTCAAAATTCTCAAAAACTACAACGCCGTCAATGAAGAGGTCCAACTCGGGGACCGCTGGATTGGTGGTCAGCTCATCCTCAAACCGGAGGATGATGACCTCAAACCCAAGGAAATGGGTATCGACGCCTTTTTCCACAAGATCGTTATGGTACGCGATCGCCTCCGCGTCATGGAACAGCGTATCAACAGCAGTAGCATGACCGACGAGGAGAAGGTGAACTTGCAGCAGTACATTACCCGTATTTACGGTAGCCTGACGTCGTTTAACGTGCTATTCAAATACAAAGAGGATAGCTTTAAGGGGACGAAGTCGGTGTAGTATTTGGTTGGCGGTTAATGCGATCATTAATTAGAAAAGGTAATAAACCAGCACAGACATTAGAAGATTTTTTGAATGAGTGCTAGCATCACATAGCGCGAAGCGCAAGTACCCCCGTGAGCGCAGCGAACACCTCCACAATGCTGACCGCAGGTCCGCAGCGTACTATATCCGGTCCAAAATCCACTCAATCAGTCGGCGCTCTTCGATGACGACGACCATATTACCCTCCATGAACTGAGCTACGGCCAGCGTTCTACCTTTATTGGTCACTAGACCGTCGGGGAAGCGTACTTCGAGCCGTAAGCGGTTATCCTGATCGGGGACGAGGCTCTTTTTGGTAACTCGTCCTTCCACGATGCCGTAATGCTGCGCCGGAAAACTGGTAAAATCTACCAGTACTTTTTGACCGGGTTCTACTAGGCCCGATTTGCTCAGCTCCAAATTGGTAATGCCGATCAGGTTGGAGCTTTCCGTTGGATAAATAAAGCCCAGTCGATCATCGGTACGTACGCGATTCCCTACTTTGGCTTTTGCGTTAAAACTGACGATGCCCGGCATTTTTGAGACAACGAGGTAGCGCTTTTC
>JBCDIR010000457.1:0-3694 GCA_038748735.1 Bacteroidota bacterium
GGATGATCTCCCACGGCGATCACTGTTTGTTCAAAGCCAAGTTCAATAGCTGTAGAAGCATCAAAGTTTTCGGGAATCTCTTCTGTCACTGATAAATAATATATGTCGCCCTCTGGAGTACGAACTTCGTAAGATGACCACCAAGCAGATTCAAATTCTTCCTCCTCTTCGATTGGAGCAATGTCGGCCATTTCTTCGTCATCGCAGGAAGTGATACCAAAACAAAAGATACTGATGAACAATATGGTTAGCAGTTGTTTGGTCGTGTTCAATGAACTCGTCATCGTATTAAGTTTTAAGATGAAAAACGGTGGCGTTTCGGTTTTGCCCCACCGGAGCGGTAATTACCGCCCTTCAGTACAGTAGTAGCGCAAGCCGCCGCTTACCGAAGGTAGAAGGAAAAGATTTTTTGATTTTTTTTGCAAGTCGAAAGAAAGTGTTCCGTCAACGTCGAATAATCGAAACTCGGTCACTCACTAGCAGTTCCAAACGGGAGCCAATACCGGGTTCCCTTCAGTGTACCGCTGCGCTTGAGCACACCCATGTCTACCACTTGCTGAAGGTCTCGGGTGGCAGTGGAGGCCGAAGTTTTGAGCTATAAACGCGATTTCTTCCGCAACTTATAGCCCAAACTCAAGCCAATTTCTTCTAAAACTGCGTACTCAACTTCACAAAAAACGCCCGCCCCGGCCGCTGCACCCCGAAAAGGTCAAAAACCTTGGCGTCGGTCAGGTTCTGACTTTCCACCGTGAGGGCGTGCTGCCGGTTTTTGATGTTCAGGCGGTAGGTAAGACCGGCGGCGTGTACGGTTTGGCTGGGTACCTCGGCTTTGAACTGAAGTAAACCAGCACTCTCCCAGCCGATGAAAAAGGCATTCACGTAGCGGACGTTGTAGAAAAAGCTGAGGCAATCCTGCTTCGTCAGGACATCCAATAGTTCGTACTCAGCGGCTCCGTTAGCAAAGAAGTAGGGCGTATTGGGAATGCGGTCACCCGCGAAGCCGGCGAAGGGGCCGTCGTCGGAGGTATTGAAGTAGGCTTGGTAGGTGGTGTTGGCCGAGAGGCTCAGCCCCGGGAGCAGCTCGCGTACCCTTCCACTCCACTCAATTCCCCGCGAAGTAGCACTCCAGACGTTTTGAAAGGCACCGAAATCCTCGGCGTTGACCAGCAAAAAGATTAGGTCATCGATTCGGCGGAGGAAAAAATTACCCTGCACCTGCCAGTCGATCCGGGCGGTGGGTTTGCCACGGTAGCTAGCTTGTAAATTGACATTATGACTACTCTCCGGACGTAGTGCCAAGTTTTCTAAGATTAACTGCCCATCGCCAAAAATCTCGTCCTGTCGCGGTAGACGATAGGCAAACTCGTAGCTGAGTTTAGTGGAGAACCGATCCGACCAATCGTAGCGCAGTCCGTTGCCCGCCCCGTAGTTATTCACTACGCGTTCGTCGATCAGCGTTTCGTTCAGGCTGGGGTCGAGCGACTCAATACGGATACTTTGGCGGTAGTTTTTGGCGAAGGCAATGTTCTGAAGGCGGCCGTCGAGCAGGTCAGCGGTGTACTCCAGCCCACTGACGAGGTCGAAGAGGAAGCCTTCGTCCAGAGCCGGATCAAAAGGTCCGTCAATGAGCAGATCGTCGGCGGTACGGTACTGGTGGGTGGGGGCTACTGACAGCTTGAAGGCATGCCGGTCAGATAGCTGATAGGTCAATTGCTGACGGGCGAACAGGCTCTGGCTTTCGGTAATCAGGTGATCGGCAATGCCTAGTTCACCAGGGACGTTTTGTAGCCGAATCACCTCGCCGAACCAGTTGTAGAGATTGCGGCTGGTATCGACGGAGACCCGCTGGTCGTAGTTGTAGCCAGCTTTTAGGTCCAGTTCCCATTTGGGGTGCAGGTCCACGTTATAATCTAGGTTAAGCCCAGCGGAATAGCTCGTGAACAACACTCCGCCGAAGGGATTGCCGGCCACCGCCTGGTTGATCCCGAGGGCGGGCTGGTCGATCAGTCCGGGCTGCTGGCTATTCTGAATTTCGTTGTTGTAGTTACCGTAATAGCCCTCCAGACTGAGTTCGTTGGCCCACTTTTTATCACGGATGCCCAGCCGCAAGTTGCCTCCGTAGGCGCGGTAGGCATCGTGGAAACGTTCTACGGTGGCCTGCTCCAACCGGCCGGTTGGGGTGCCGTCTTCCCTGGTCTCGCTCACGGCCACGTCGATGCGGTAGTTGTTATCGGTGTAATCAAAAAAACCACCCGCCGCGACGAAGAGTCCCGTCTTTTCGTCGGCGTAGTTGAGGTTAGCCGTCACCCGGTGGGTACCGAAAGAGCCGAGCTGGTAGGAGGCCGAGCCACTGTAGCCGTTGCGCAGACCGGGAGGCACTAGGTTGACCGCGCCGCCCAGGGCATCCGCCCCGAACTGTACGGGGACGACTCCCTTGTATACTTCGATGCGGTCGATCATGTTGACGGGTACGTTCGCAATGCCAAAGCCGTAGGGGGAGAAGTCGAGCGGTACGCCGTCGTAGAAAAAGCGGATTTGATCACCCGATAGGCCGTTGAGGGCAAAGCGAAAGCCAGAACCCAGTCCGCCACCACGCTGCACGTTAACACCTTCAGTCTTGGCGAGGATGTCGCCTAAGTCGGCCGATTGTAGTTTAGCCACCTTAGTTTCGAGTACCTGAACGGCCTGGGCGGTACCCTCCATCCGGGTCTTTTCCGATTCGGCGGTCACGACGACGTCGGCTAATAACGCCGTACTTTCCTGCATACTTATGGCTCTCTTCACTGCGGCCCCTGAGTCGCAGGTCAAAGCAAAACGCTGGGTTTCGTACCCAATCCCGGACACGATGACGGTGTACTCCCCCGCTGGAATATTTTCGATGCGGTAGTTACCAGCCAGATCCGTGGCGGTACCCAGGTCGGTAGCTTCGAGCAAGATGGTAATACCGATCAAGGGTTCGCCCCGCTCATCCGTTACCCGCCCACTTAGGGAGGCGGAGGACTGAGCGAGGGACAAGCTACTGCTCCAGAGTACTATTAGGAGGAAGAAAATTTTTTTCATCGCTTATGGTCCGTTCGTAATATGGAGAAATCCCCTCGCAGGTTTTTGAAGTCGTTGCGTGGGGCCGCATAATCACCCGTTTTGAGCAGTTGGGGCTTCTTCACAGAACCCCGCAGGTAGTAAGTACGCTTGGGCACCAACGTAAAGGTGGAATCCCCCACCTCAATCACTTTTATCACCGGACCATCGTTGTATAACCGCAGGACACCATCAAATACTACCTTGAAAGTGTCGCCCGGTAGGTGACCCTGCGCGCCGTTGCCGCCGGCGATATAAAGGTGATTCTGGGAGCTTTTTGCGGGTGTTGTGCTGGTTGTGGCATAAACAGAAAAACGCCCCCCGAAGAATACCATAATGAGCAAGCAGGCGGCGGCGGCGTAGCGCAGCGTGCGGCTATACAAAGGGATGATCGGAGTATCCGTATCAGTATCCGACCCTTCCACATCCATACTGGCGGTAATGTTTTCCCACATACTGTCCTTGATGGCCGCTTTCGTGGCCTCGTCGAAGGGAAGTGGGGCGGCTTCGGGTTCATCGGAAGCTAGCCAAGCCTCGACTCGTGCTTTCTCCGCCGCAGAGCATTCGCCGTTGAAATACTTTTGTAATAATCTTTTATTGATATTTTTCATGTCTA
>JBCDIR010000458.1:0-3683 GCA_038748735.1 Bacteroidota bacterium
CATCACGCTGCAGGAATTCGTGCGATTTTTCTTCAATATTGATGAGCAAGTCGCCCGCCGGGCCACCGCGCCGACCCGCATTGCCCTTGCCGCGCATGCTGAGTTGCATACCCGCTTCGACACCCGCTGGAATTGGAATTTCGATGAGTTCTTCGGCGTATACGCGTCCGTCTCCTTTACAAACCGGGCAGCGGTCTTTGATGATTTGCCCCGTGCCGTTACAGGTAGGACAAGTCGTAGTGGTCTGCATTTGACCCAGGATGGTAGAGCGGATTTGCCGCACCATACCTGAACCTCCACAGGTCGTACAGGTCGAAACGCTGGAGCCGTCTTTGGCGCCCGAGCCGTTACAGGCTTTACAGACGACTTGTTTTCTAACTTTGATTTTCTTGGTAACCCCTTTGGCAATTTCCTCCAGCGTCAGGCTCACTTTGATGCGCAGGTTGCTACCCCGTTCGCCCCGGGAGCGGGTACGTCCGCCACCGCCGAAGAAGGAACCAAATGGCCCACCCGTTTCGCCAAAAATATCGCCAAACTGGGAGAAAATGTCTTCCATGTTCATGCCGCCACCGGAGAAGCCGCCCTGGCCCATTCCAGCGTGACCGTAACGATCGTAACGCGCTTTCTTCTGCTCATCGCTGAGTACTTCGTAAGCCTCGGCTGCTTCTTTGAACTTGTCTTCTGCCTCTTTGTTATCCGGATTCTTATCGGGATGGTACTTGATCGCCAATTTGCGGTACGCCTTCTTGATCTCATTCTTGTCGGCGGACTTGCTGACGCCCAGTACCTCGTAGTAATCTCTCTTCGCCATTTTCAGGTAGTAAGGTTGTGAATAGTGAAGTGGTGCGTTCCTCTGACCCTCGATCAGCGAACAAGGTGCTGAATAGTACTCAGTCGTACGTATTCTACCTTAGCCACCTGAATTTATTTTCCAGTAACCACTTTGGCGTGGCGAATGATTTTGCCGTTCAGCATGTATCCTCGTTCGATGGTATCGACAATTTTGCCTTTGAGTTCCTCGCTGGGAGCGGGAATTTCGGTGAGTGCTTCGTGCAATTCGGGGTCGAATACTTCTCCATTTGAGTCCATCGGCTCCAGACCACGCTGCTTTAGGGCATTGAACAGTTTTTGGTAGACCAACTCCATACCTTCCTGAAAAGCAGGGCTGTTTTTCTGTTCTTCGGGTAGGTTGATGGCCCTGTCAAAATCGTCGAGGGCGGGCAGAATCGCTGACAGGGTGTCGCGCGAGGCTTGCCCTAGCAGTTCAATACGCTCGCGGCCGGTGCGCTTTTTCAGATTATCAAATTCGGCCATTCTACGCAATAGTTTGTTGCGTAACTCTTCGTTTTCAGCTTGTAGTTTAGCAACAGGATCATCCGCTTCAACTGGTTCGTTATCAGTCGGTTCGTCCGGGGTTTGCTCCTCGGTTGCGGGCGTAGCTACGTCTTCTGGTAGCAATTCTTCCTGCTGTTTCGTCTCTTGCTCTTTGCTCATCAAGTTTTTCAGTTTTTTAAGCATCATTCCTTGTATTGCAATTATTTTGCCAACTGGATGAGCGCGTCATTTTGACAGTTGTTGATTCAAGAGGCGTTCTAGCAGCTGTACGGACATATTCACGCCGATAATTTGCCCGCGCGGGTCAATGAGGTAGGAAGTCGGCACTTCTTTGATACCGTACAGCCCCGAAATATCGCCGTTGAAGAACTTCAAATTAGAAGATTGGTCCATGAGGTGATAGCGCCAGTTGAGTTGGTCTTGCTGGATGGCTCGTTGCCAGCGCGTACTGTCTTTTTCTACCCCGACGTTGAGGATGACGAAGCCCGCTGCGTTGTCGAATTGGGCGTCTTGATACTGGTTATAAAGCGCTACGAGTTTAGGGTTTTGTGCGCGGCAAGGTCCGCACCAACTGCCCCAAAAGTCGAGTAAGACGTAGTTGCCGCGTAGGTCCTCCAGCGCAAAGTCACTGCCGTCCAGTAGCTGTCCGCTGAACGCCGGGGCGGACTTGCCGTTGGTGAATTTAGGTTGAAAATAGAAGTAGCGCCCGACGATGTAGCCAGCGACGAGGAGGAGGGGGAGTGTCCAGAGGTATTTTTTCATGGTTTTGTATTTCGTGGGTTGGCGGTTGTCGGTTGACGGTGGTTCGGTTGTCGGTTTTACGGTTGTACGGTAGTATGGTTTTGCGCTAAGGTACTGCCAAAGGCCATTTATCTTTGAATAGCGAGACGGCGTCCTGATACCTTCTACCCTCAGCGAGGTCCCAACCGAGCGGTCCTTCTACCGGATGGTACGGAATTACAAACTCGTTGGGTAAGGAGATGGTTGAGTTGTCAGTCGGCAATCTGATGGGCTGACGTTGGTTGGGGTGCGTCTGGTAGCACCGCGAGCGACCAGCGAGCGGCGGGGGCCGGTAGGCCGCAAGGACCAGGGATGGTAGCGACAGCGGACAGCCCGGTGGCAACCCCGCCCGTGGCGGGGGCAGCCAGGGCCCAAAAAAGAATCCCGTAGTCACCTCACGGCCCTACGGGATCGTACCAATCTCTCCAAATGTAGTGTTTGGTTCTTACGGGGTATTTACCCTATATTATTGCAGCTTACGCGCTTGCTTGGCCCAATCGCTGGGGTCGATCATACGGTAGCGAGAACCTGCGTCTTCCAATATCTTACGCAATTGGCGCAGGGGAGTAGCCGCTAGTTGCTCGTAGGTGAAAATACCGGCAGCGTTGAGGAGTTCTTCGGTCTTGGGACCGACGCCCGTCACCGCTTTGAGGTTATCTTTGGTGCTCTTTTTAGTAGTGGCTTGCTCAATAGTTTTGGCGGTAGCGTCTACCTTATGCTTAGCGGTAGTAGCTGCTTTTTTTGCCGTAGCCGTTGCCTTAGTGACTTGCTTTTGGGCGGTGGTTGTTGCTTTCTTAGCCGTCGTTTTTGCTTGCTTGGCGGATTTGGCCGCTTGGTCTGCTGCTTTGCTGACTGCTTTCTTGGTGCGTTTAGCCGTAGTCTTGACCGCTTTGGCGGTATCGTCTACTGCGTCCGTCATTTGCTCCGCTGCTTCGTCCACGAGTTCGTCGATGGTCTTCGCTGCTTTTTTGATGGTGTTGGTTGCCTTGCGCTTGGTGCTATTAGCGGATTTAGTCACTGCTTTTTCGGCCTTGGTTGCGGCTTTCTTGGCGGCTTTTTTTGCCGTAGCAACGGTTTCGTCCAGTACTTCCTCTACGGAAGCGTCTTTATCAACCGCTTGGCGACCAAGTAGGATATTGAGTGGGTGCTCTCCCTGACGGTATTGTAGTTGAGCCTTTTCTAATGCCGTCAGTAGGCGGTCCTGCTGGACGCCGTAGTAGGCCACGCCCGTTTCCAGGGTTTGGGCAAAAATATCTTGCCACTTTTCTAGCCGGTCAAAAGTGCTGTCCAGCACATCGTGGGACTTGCGTACGGCCGTATCGTTTACCGCTTTCGTTTTATCGGATACCGTTTCAATCATTTGCTTCAGGCGGGGTGCCTCGTTCTTCGTTTTCGTAGCCATTATAGGTTCTTTAGTACGTGTATGTTGTTTGTTGATACAAAAATAAGGGGATACAGTTACAGATGAGTTACAGGCTCGTGGTACTAATGTCTGATTTGTTGTTTTACTGAATAAATATTTTTGTTTTATTAAAAAATATTACTTACATTTGTTTTGTTGTTGGCCG
>JBCDIR010000459.1:0-3672 GCA_038748735.1 Bacteroidota bacterium
GAAGGGGTCCTGGCGGGATTGCCGCTAGAATAGTTAAGTAGTACAGTACCTTTGGCAAGAGATCATCTAAAATCAACCAACTCTACCATCCATTTCGTACCTTCGCCCCACATTCGGTAATGATCGCCCCAGCGGTGCATCATTTTAAAAGGGAATCCGGTGCGAATCCGGAGCAGTCCCCGCTGCTGTATGCTAAATTATGACCTTGCGTCATCACTTGGTTGTCAACTAAGCCACTGTTCAACGAGAATGGGAAGGCGACCTCCAAGTTAGCGAGCCAGAAGACCTGCCAGGTGTACATATTCTTAACCCTTCGGTGGAAAGGTGGACAGAAATACGGAAACCTGTTATCCTCAATTTTGATGAAATCGAAATTGGGATACTAGACAACGCATGGCAACAAAGTGATGCACGGCGAGTATATCTCCGCGATCCTCCGTGAGTCCCTCTGCGTTCTCTGTGTTACCCAAGCCACGTTTGGTGCAAGTAGCACGCACAGCTCGTCCTTCCCGTCTTTCTCGCCGCTTTCTGTCGATTATTTGCGATTCGTGCGGCAGTTTGTCACTTTTTTGCTGTTGTTTTTAGGACTTAGCACCACTTTACGGGCGCAAGCCGTAGTGGATACGTTGCTGGAGTTACCCGCCGCCACGGTGTCGGAACAGTTACCGTTGTTGATCAGCGCCTTCACGGAACGTACTGCTATTACGACTTACCACGCTACGCAAAGCGCAGCTAATCTGCTGGCGCAAGACGGCGGCATTTACCTCAAATCCTACGGGCCGGGAACCTTAGCTACGCCCAGCGTTCGCGGTGGCAACGCCAGCCAAGTCGTGACACTCTGGGAGGGTCTACCCGTGCAAAGCCCACAGTCGGGCGTACTGGACTTATCCTTGGTGCAGGGGTTGGGCTTCGGTGCGCTAGAACTGACCAGCGGCGGTACGAGCACTACGGTGGGCAGTGGCGCACTGAGTGGAGCTATTCAATTACGGGCTGCCGAATTACCCATGGACGGTTGGCGCTCCGCCGTCGGAGCGAGTATTGGCAGCTTTGGCTTACAATCGCAACAAGCAAGCCTGGGGCAGGGGAGAGGCGCCTGGCAGTGGCAGGTGAGCGCTAGCCAACAGCAGGCTACCAATGATTTCGTTTATCGCATTCCCTCTACGGGCGAAGAACGTCAGCAGACCCACGCCGCTAACCACTTTTGGAGTACGCAGCAACAAGCCCGCTGGCAACCCAACGCACGCCACCAGCTTCGCCTGTTGTTGTGGCAGCAAGCGGGTGATCGTCAACTACCGCCCCGCACGACTAGTACCAATTCTGTTGCTACCCAGTTCGATCAATCCTGGCGACAGCAACTGCACTGGCAGTATACCAACAAAAATACCGTTTGGCGAACCCAGCTGGCGTACTTCCGGGACAAGCTATTGTACACGGACCCTAATGCGCTGCTGCGTCCGGCGCGGAGTGGTTTTCGGTCTTATTTGCTCAAAAGCCAGCGAGCGCAACAACTCAACGCACAGTGGCGCATTACCACGGGCGTACTGGCTCAACACAGCCGTGCCTTCGCCGATGGCTATCCGAATGCTAGGGATTTGACGGACGTTTCCTTGTGGCAAACGGTGGATTGGAACGCGAATAACGGTTGGCAGTTTCACGCGGCGGGCCGCCTCGTTTACACCAGTGAAGACGAACAGTTAGTAGTCGGCCAAATTCGTGTGGGGAAACACTGGCGCACGCACGAAGTGACCGCCCACCTCAGCCGCGATTATCGCTTACCCACCCTCAACGACCGCTATTGGATACCCGGTGGCCAACCCGATCTGCTCACCGAGCTGAGTTGGGAGCAAAGTATACAGTGGAAGATGGAACGTACGCTCAACGCTTGGTCCTGGTCGCTGCGGGTACCCATCTACCAGCGCTGGACGGATAACTGGTTGCAATGGAGTATACGCGAGGGAGAATCCAACTTTTCCGCTAGCAATATTGCCAAAGTGAAGACCCAGGGTATTGAGCCACAGCTAGATATGAGCCGTCAGTGGGCTAAGCAAAAACTAACGTTACAGCTCCGTTACTTCGGCGGCAGCAGTACCTACCAAACGGCGGTCGAAAATCCCCGCATTGCCGTCGGGGACCAATTGCCCTACGTGCCGCGGCACCGGGTACACACGCACCTGGAATGGCAGGCCCCGCATTGGAGTCTGCGCTACACCCACCAGTGGAATGGCGCTACCAGCGGGCTGAGCGCCGAATTACCCGCATACGCCCTCGGCCAAGTACGAGCTACGGGACAGTGGCAGTGGAAACAGTTACGCATCAATACTTTTTTGCAAATCGATAACCTCTGGGAGACCAGCTACCGCGTCATCGAATTTCGGGCCATGCCGGGCCGAGGTGTTCAGCTCGGAGCGACTTTTCAGTGGAACTAATTTTCATCATTATAACCAAAATTGAAATGAAGCAATTTTTACTTTCTATCCTGACGCTTACGCTAAGCATTAGCCTGGGCGCACAAGTCACCGCCGACTTTGAAAACTTCGGTCTGACGGCGGGTGAAAAAATTTTCAATGCCGAAAACGATGTCTTTGAGAGTGGTAACGTGAGCTTGGTGAACGTTTACAACGAAGCGGGGATGTTCTGGAGCGGCTGGGCCATTTCTGCGGATACCGACACCGAAACGCCGGGCTTCGCCAACCAGTATTCCGCCAAACCGGGTACGGGTGCTGAGGGCAGTACGTCTTACGCATTGACCTACGCTTTCTTCCCCACGACTATCGACCTGACGGGCGAGGCGGCGGGCGAACCCGTCGAGGGAATGCACGTAACCAACAACACGTATGCCTTCACTTCTGTCCGTGACGGGGATAGTTTTGCGAATAAGTTCGGTGGCGAAAGTGGTAATGACCCCGACTTCTTCCTCCTGACCGTAAAAGGTATCCTGGACGGTGAAATCACGACTGACAGTGTCGATTTTTACCTAGCGGACTACCGCTTTGAGGACAACAGCATGGACTACATCGTGGATGATTGGAATTACGTCGACCTGACGAGTTTGGGCAATGTCGATCAGTTGCAGATTATCCTCCGCTCTTCGGATACGGGAGCTAACGGCATGAATACCCCCGCCTACGTTTGCGTAGACAATATCGTTACTGCCGGTACGCCCGTGCGTACGCAAGAAGAACAACTCGACTGGCAGGTACAGCTAGCACCCAACCCAACGCAGGACCGTTTGGTCGTCAACTGGCCCGTGGCCGAAGCAGGTCGTTTCCAGTTGTTCAATGCCGTTGGCCAGCAGGTACTGGGCGGTGACCTACAGTTGGGGCAAAATGAATTGTCTTTGGCACAGTTCCCCGCGGGCATCTACCAGCTCTACTACCGTACGGCTGAACAGTGGAACGTGACGCGCGTGGTACGGCAGTAAGCTGTATTTAGACTACTTTCAAATTGTATAATAAGACTTGCGATAGTAATCTATTGGCGCTGTGAAGTGTTATGTTTGTATTATGCTGAAGGGATGAAAACCCCTCAGCTATGGAAAACTTTGTGATGCTCCGTGTGTTTCTCTGCGTTCTTTGTGTTAACCACGCAAAAGCAGGGATAGTACGGTTTCAGGCTAGAGCACGAAAGTTCAGAGTGTTTTCTAAAACTAAGTTTTAAAAATAAAAATTAAAA
>JBCDIR010000460.1:0-3665 GCA_038748735.1 Bacteroidota bacterium
CCAGACGCGGGCGAGGTGCTGCATATCGGCGCGGCCCTTCTTGTTTTTGGGCGGTTGCAATAGTCTGTTTCGATCAAAAATATAGATGCGCTTAAACCCAAAAAACTCCGCCGAGCGTATCATCGACGACATATTGGGGCGATACTCGGGGGCGTAGAGTAGTAAATTCATGTAGTCAAAGTAGGGAAAGTTTTTAAAAAAGATAACCCACCAGATAGAATATCTGGCGGGCACCGAAAAGATTTCCTCTACAAAACAAATCAATCTTAAATCCGGCGAGGATTACAACACTAAGGGTGCGTATCACCTTACCGTTTTTGTTTTTTTACACAATTTTGCAGTCGCTGATTTTGCTGTCAATGCTGTCAGTCAGCGTTTTCAAATCACTTGAACTTTCCACTTTCGTAGGCTAGCTACCGGGGGGACGTAACCCGAAGAATGCTCAATGGTATGTATATTGCTCCTATTCGTTTTTACGTTTGTATTTATCAGGTGACGTATTTTGCGGATGGTATCCCGTCAGCACGTGGGCTAACGGCTGTAAGGATTTCGGCGACCGTCAGCACGGGGGCTGACGGCTACTAGACGGACCGTCAGCACGTGGGCTAACGGCTACTAGACGGATTCTTCCTGAATCGCCGCTGGTAGCGTTTTCCATAGGATAGTTAGGTCCATCCAGAAGGAATAATTCAGGGCGTATTCTAAGTCGAGTTGCTTGCGTTCTGCTTCGCTCATGTCGCCTTTACCGCGCTTGCTTACCTGCCACAGGCCCGTAATGCCCGCCGGAGCCGCAAAGCGTAGTACTGATTCGTCACAAGTCAACTGCTCGGCCTCGTAGAGGGGCAGCGGGCGGTTACCCACCAGTGACATATCGCCGCGCAATACGTTGAAGAGCTGGGGTAATTCGTCCAGGCTCGTGTTGCGAATAAAATTTCCTACGCGGGTAATGCGTGGATCATTCTTGATTTTGAAGAAAGTCTGCTCCTCTTCGGTTTGTTCTTCTTCGAATACGTACTCATCGTCGCCAATCAGTACGGTGTATGTTTCGTCCGCTGGCTTGGAGCGTAGCACACTCGTGTCCAGCTTAGGCTCTTCTGGGCAATTGTATTGGTTGAGGTCCTTGAGTTGATCCACTAATTGGTCCGCATCTTGCCGCATGGAGCGGAATTTGATAAAATCGAATACCCGAAAACCTTGCCCCGCTCGCTTGGATACGTAAAAGATCGGTCCCCGCGATTCGAGCTTGATGAGTACCGCAATTAACACCAAAACCGGAGACAATAGCAAAAGCAGCGTCGCAGCGCCCAGCACGTCAACGGCTCGCTTCCACAGTGGCATCTTCCAGCGCACTTTGGGCAATACCGAGGCCTGGCGCGGACGCAACACCAAACGCTCTAAACGCGAGTACGTATGCTGGTCCGCCAGTGGGGTCAAAATGTAGTCCGTCACCCGAAATTTCTGGCACAGCCGCTGCCACTTGATGGAGGGATACTCGGATAGAACGACAAAAGGAATATCCATCAGCGCTTCCTCCTTTAACATAAAATAGCGAATCTGTTGGAAGGCACTAGCCGTTTCGGGACTCAGATCGAATAAGATCAAATCCGGGCGCTGCTGGGGGTCAGCTATACGTTGTAAAAAAGCTTCCCAATCATCAGCAAACCGAAAAGAAATCGCCAGCTGGTTACAAATCGTCTCCATAGCTTCGTAGCGGTAACCAAAAGTCAGCACTTTACCCAAGCTACGGTTGATGGTAGGAATCGTTGGTATTGCGATTAACGTGTTCATCAGGTGTGGCTTACTTTAATGTGGTACTGCATTCTGATTTCCAATTCTTTCGGATTGAAAGGCTTGACGACGTAATCTACTGCTCCGGCGGCTAAGCAGTTCACTTTTTCTACCGACTTCGTAACGTCGGAAATCATCATGACGGGGATGTCGTTGAAAAGCACCGAACACTTCATTTGCTTCAACAACTCCAACCCACTGATACCTGGCATATTCAGGTCCAGTAACATCAAATCGGGGAAGTAACCTTGATCTAGAAATTGCCACGCTTCGCGGCCATCCTCGGCCGTACGAACATCATAGCGGCGGGCGAAATAATGCGACAGGAACGACCGCATCATCTCATTGTCATCGACGATGAGTAGTTGTTGTTTCATAGTGTTCTAAATCCTTATAGCGGCTCAATTGCCCACTGAAAATTTGATGTATCTGTTGTTCGCCATCAAATATAGACCGAGCTTAATGTGTTTCGCTGATTTTTTCGGTCAGTGGTTAGATTTGAGCAATGTTTAGCAGTTTTTACGGGTTAAACGGAACAAGGTTACGTTTCGGACGTATATCCACTCATCGAAACTAAGGGGCCGCCCACCGACGCAACCGTTCCACCGAACGAAAAAGCTGAAAGCCCCCCGCTGTTCACCTTATTTTCGACACACTATGCACAACCGATTTAAAAACTGGCTGGCCCAATGGCCCAGTCGCCTGTCGCGTATCACAACGTCTGGCCGCTACCTTGCGGAAGTAGACGGGTTGCGCTTTATGGCGATTCTGCCGGTACTCGTCCAACACCTCAGTGAACGAGTACAGCGCTACGCTCCCGTAGCGTGGGACAGCCCCGTAGCCGACGATACCGTGGCGTTCTGGGCCAGTCGTGGCACCATCGGTGTGTTCATCTTTTTCGCTATTTCTGGCTTTATTCTGGGGCTACCGTTTGCTAAATACCATTTGCAGAGCGGGCGCAAAGTATCCTACGGCAGTTACCTCTGGCGGCGGGTGACGCGCCTGGAGCCTCCGTACATCATCTGGATGACGGTGTTCTTTTTGGTGCTATTGGCAAAAGGTGGCACTTTCGCCGAACTCTTCCCTCACTTGGGCGCCAGCCTGTTATATGGTCATAATCTGATCTACGCGGACTATTCCGTTATTAATCCAGTGGCGTGGTCGCTGGAGATTGAGATTCAATTTTATTTACTAGCGCCGGTGCTCGCGTGGTTATTTTTCCGTTGGGAAAATGCTTGGCTGCGGCGCGGGCTGCTCGTAGGCTGTATAATAGGTATCCTCGGAGCACAGCAGTACTTCGGCTGGGTAGCTATGCCGTATAAACTGACCCTGCTCTGGCAGTTACACTACTTCCTCGTTGGCTTTTTAATTACCGATCTGTTTCTGACGGAATGGCGAGGAGCCAATACGAGCCGGGGCAAGTGGGGCTGGGACGTGCTGGCCGTCGGTACTTTTGTGGTGATGTGCCTGACTTGGTCGGCGGATATGCCCAAGCGATTGGCCTTTGCGGCGGCGCTGCTGCTGTTTATGGTAGCGGGTTTCCGGGGACGTTGGTTCACGGCCTTTCTGCGCCGTCCGTGGATTGCCGTCATCGGTGGCATGTGCTACACCATTTACTTGATTCACCTGCCGCTACTCGAAGGCTTGACCCGCTTGACGACGCACCTACACATTGGCAACCATTTTGGGGTTAACCTCCTGCTACAAGCTATTTTGACCTTTCCGATTATACTTTTCATTTCGTCCGTTGGGTTTCTATTATTAGAAAAGCCCTGCATGGACAAGGACTGGCCGCAAAAGCTGTGGCAACGCCTTAAGACAATATTTGGCCCCCGAGCCATCGCCAACCCGCCCAAACACTAACGAAACACATGCAA
>JBCDIR010000461.1:0-3656 GCA_038748735.1 Bacteroidota bacterium
CCCCAGAACGGGTGCTCAATCGGTACATCGGACCAGTGGCAATTGTGGGGAAAAAACAACAGCTGATCGGTAGAATCACCCTGGTCGTACACTTCGGCATTGCCGAAACGGTATACCAAGTCGCCGCCTTTGCCCAGGTTGCCACCCGTAGAACCCGCCGCCTCTTCCGTGGTCGTGGAATGGTCGATAATCCACATTTCGCTGAAGTACGGTACACAGAGCATGATCTGGTCCAGTTCCTCGTTATAGTCCAGATAATTGGCGTGCATCCAGTCGGCTCCCCCGTTGTTGAAGTTCCAATTCACGTCAATACGCTCTGGATGGTCCGCGATGACGCCAAAGTTAGCTTGGTCTGGATCGTAATCCTGAATCAGGTGATCCCAAGCGTGCCACTCCCAGACGATTTCGTCATTTTCGGGATTGATCTCGAAGATGTAATCAGGCCAGAGTTCATCATCGGCTAACGCGGTGGTATCACGGCCCATGGCGATGGCTTCGGCGCGCGTTTTGTTTTCCCAGGCGATGGCCAAAATATTACCGTTTGGTAGCACTTCAATATCGTGGTGCAGGCGCGCTTGTTCATTATTGAGTTCAAAGAACCACAGTAAGTCGTTATCCCAGGAGCGAATTTCGATCATAGCTCCGCCGCCGCCGCCCCAAATGGGGTCACCCGCGATACTGGCCAGGCGCTTGGTCTTAACGAGACGGCCGTCGTCTAGCAAATAAGCGGTATTCCCAGGGCGAAACTGGACGCTATCGGGCCAGGAATGCACAAATTCTCCACAACCATCGAGCAAATAAACCGTCGGTTGATTATGCGGGTAAATTAGGGTGTAACCCGGATAAGCTTCGTTGATATTATAATCTAACAAGCCCACCGTATTCTGTGCTGCCAGGGGCGTCAGCAAGATCGCTACCGTTGCGGCAATAAAAAGTAAAAATCTATTCATGTAGTACTATTTTTTCAGTTGACATTTGGCCCGTATCCGGTGACCAAAAGGAAAGCAAATATAAGCCAGTTGGGTAATTTTTCACGTTAATTTCACTGTCACCGGGCGGACTGATCCCCCGTTGGAGGGGTTGACCGGCGGCGTTGTAAAGTACGTGCGCCAACGCGTGTTCCGTTTCGTGGTGAACGTAAATACGTTGTTGGCCTGCCCACGCGCGAACCGCTAACGTAGCGGTAGCAACGAAATCCTGGGTCGAAGTGGTCAGCATACACTCGTAATCACTACCCGTGTTAGGAACGGGTCCCTGCGGGCTGAGTTCCTGATTATCAAAAGCGGGATAATCCAGTGGATAACGTTCCGTACGAAATACGTAACCGACGGTTGGTACTTGGTACTCCCATACTAACTCGCCTTCGGGGTTAAGTTCTTTCAGGTAACCATTTACACCCTCGGTAATGAAGATATTTCCGTTCGGCAACCATTCTGCACCCGAAGTATAACCGGAATAAAAAGGTGCGTCCCCGTCTACCTTGCTGTAACGCAAGGTCGGTACCGCGGGAGCGTAAGCACTATCCGGTAACAACTGGTAGTTCCCCTGTGCATCCACGGGCGGATTGATGATCGGAACGGTGGAATAGCGGTCATTGAACGCGACGTCGGGGCGATTCAGCCCGTTATCGTAAATAATCAAGTGACCAGCGTAGGGACCTTCCGTTATCCAGTTCGGATTGTGTTGAAAGAACAGTTGGCGATCTGCGGAGGTGCCGCGCCCGTAGTTTTGTGGGTTCCCCCAACGGTAAAGGATGTCGCCACCTCGGCCGGAATTACCTCCGGTAGACCCCGCCGCCTCCGTCGTAGTGGTTGAATGATCAATAATGACAACCTCACTTATTTTGCGAACACTCAACGCGATCTGATCCAGGGTAGGGTTGTAATCCATACCGTTTATCATAAACGACTCGTAGCTTTGCCAGTCGTAAGTCGCAATAGCGTCTACGTTCAATAGCTCGGGGTGATTGGCTACTGAACCGTAGTTAGGTAACATCGGGTCCCGCTCCTGAATAACGTGATCGGCGATGTTCCATTCCCAGACGATTTCACCCGACTCCCGCGCTACTTCCACGACTACGTCGACTACACTCGGAAAACCCAGGTTTAGATTGTAACCAATATCCCTGAACTCATCCAAGCTAAAGTCGCGTCTCCCTAGGCATAGGTAGTTCTCGTTGGGTAGTTTGATTATCTCGTATTCTAAGATCAACGCTAAGTCCGTTTCAACAGTAGAAACTATAATATTATTATTCCAATCTACCTCGTAAATGGTGTTATGCGTCATGTACAGCAGGTGGCCATTGGGCAAGAGCTTGGGGTGATTATTCATCGCACCCGTATTCCAATTGTTGACAAGCTCGCCACAATTATCAATGAGGTTAGTTCCGTTAAAAGAAGAAAAGAGCGTGTAACCAGGAAAAGAGTTTTCCGTATTCAGTTTAATCCCCGGCTGCGTCCGGCCTGCTATTACGACAGCTACACAGAAAACTAGGCATAAAAGGAAGCGCATATCTTTGGCTTTTAGGAACAAGAACGGGGTTTTCTCAAAGCTAGAAAAATATTCGCTGCTCTCCTACTCCCTATCCGACAAATGTGTAATTTTGACATTCCATCCTTTTCGAAATACCTATCTGAATGTCACATCAATTTGCTACGCCACTGGAGCGTTCTTCCTCCAAATTATTCAACTGGCAACTACGGGTTCCCGCCGCCATTACGGCCGAATTACTGGCCCTGCCCAGCAAGCGCCGCGTTGTCTGTGCCATCAATGGCCAAGATCCGCACCAGTGTGCGCTCACGCCCGTTGGCCAGGGCGTTTACGTGATTAAAGTGAACCAGGGTCGCATTAAAAAACTGCAACTCGAGGAAGGTAAATCAGCTACGCTTGACCTCTTCCCCGACGATAGCAAGTACGGTCTGCCTATGCCCGCCGAAATGGAAGCGGTACTAGCAGAAGACCCCGCAGGACAAACGTTTTTCAACCAACTGACGCTAGGGAAGATACGTACGCTACTCTACATCGTCAGCCAGGGTAAGAACAGTGACGATCGGCTATTTCGAGCCGTTACTATTCTGGAACACCTAAAAACCAGAAAGGGCAAAATCGATTACAAGGCACTCCACTACCAGGACTTAAAGTTGAGCTAGCTAAACATCTTGGCGAATTGGTGCGTTCTTTTGAACGACTGGCTTTTCGTAATGTGCAGTTCATTTTGTTAGTAGAAAAGTATAGGATTAAACCGATTTTTTCAGCTAACACGATCTCTAGAAGTACACCCTTTTCGGGTGAAAAGTCATGCTATTACATAATTCTACTACCTTTGCCGCCTGAAATATCCCCAACCTTATGTCTAACGAAGTTCGCACTGGATTACTCGCGCTTTTTGCTATCGCCCTCACGCTTTGGGGCATCAAATACATCCAAGGCAGCAATATTTTGAGCCAGGCCGATGTTTTTTACGCCAATTACGATAACGTCGCCGGCGTACAAATCGGCACCCCCGTGCGCATCAGCGGCGTGACCGTCGGCTCGGTGGCCGAACGCAAGATTGACTTTGAGACCCAGCGCGTCCGCCTCGCTTTTGATATGAAGCAAAAGGTAGACCTACCGAAGAATACCCAAGCCGTTTTGGCCAGCATTGGCGTGCTGGGCGA
>JBCDIR010000462.1:0-3654 GCA_038748735.1 Bacteroidota bacterium
CGCGTGAGCAAGGGGGTCAATCTCGGGTAGTACGCCTCGGGCAAAATCGCTGACCAAAGCGTCCACGTACACCTGCAAGGGTAAATCCCACTGTAAATGTATGAAGCGGTTGCGCAGTGGTGGCGATAGTTCCCAGCCGCCGACCATCAAATCGGGTGGGTTAGCCGCCGCCACGATTCTCACTCGCGCGGGTAAGGGATGAAAGCCCACTCGTCGCTCCAAGACGACTCGCAACAGGGCCGCTTGTACGGCGGGCGGTGCCGTCGTCAGCTCGTCAAGGAAGAGCAGTCCATCTTGCTGTTCTTCAAACTGGTTCAGCCACTGCGGTGGCGCGTAGTGTACCTTGCCGTCCTGAAAAACCGGTAGGCCAGAAAAGTCCGTAGGGTCGTGAATGGAAGCAATGAGCGTCAAGACGGGGAAAGCCTCGGTCGCTAATGCTTCGATAAAACTGGATTTTCCTACGCCGGGTTTGCCCCACAGCAGTACGGGTATCCCCATACTTCCTTTCGGAGAAGGAGTTTGTAAAGCCAGCAGCAGTGCGCGCGCACCAGTGGGTAACTGGGACATGATAATTACTTGTTGTATCTATTTACCTGGTCACTAGCGTGAGCCAGGGATAACGATTTTTTTACCATGAGTTTCTTGTTTAGCTCGTAATTATACTGATTTGATCATCAGTCTAATCACTTCCCTAAAAAAGGAACAAACCTGCCTGACTGCATCGGCAGGCAGGAAAATCGTAGATTCTACATCATTAAAGTTGCTCTATCTAAACAGTTACTACTTGTTTTTGTAGCCAATTTCAAAATCAACCCCCCGTTTCAGCAACTTCGGTTCACGCGCTTGGAGGGCCTGCTCGTATTTTTGGGGGTCAAAAGCGTAGAGGACGGCCGGGCGATGCGCCACGTTTTCCTGCTTGCCCACCTCACGGAGGATGTCCATCTGAAGGATGCGGGTACGGAAATTACGCTTATTGAGCGAAGGAACGCCGAGGACCGTTTCGTAAAGTTTTTGCAATTGCGACAAGGTAAACTGCTCCGGCAACAGCTCAAAACCGATGGGTTGGTAGCGTACTTTGGCGCGCAAGCGATCGAGGGCCATGGTCAAAATATCGGCATGGTCAAAGGCCAAATCGGGCAGTTCATCCACGGAAAACCAAGCCGCATCACTGGCGTCAGTAGCCGCTTTGGGTTGGTGTTGGTCCAAGTTGACCAGCGCAAAATAGGCCACGCTAATGACGCGTCCGCGGGGGTCCCGCTCCGGGGTGCCAAACGTGAATAACTGCTCCAAAAAGACATCCGACAATCCTGTCTCTTCGGCTAGTTCTCGGCGTGCGGCGGCTTCTAGCGACTCGTCCAACTGTACAAATCCGCCCGGTAGCGCCCAACTGCCCACGTAGGGTTCCGTGCCCCGCTCAATGAGCAAGACCTGCAATTGGTGCGACGCATTCAAACCAAAAATTACACAATCTACCGTTACGGAGGGGCGGGGATATTCGTACGTGTATGCCATTTATTCCACATTGTATTGCGCCAACAAGGCGGCTTTAGTTTGCGCCAGTTGTGTTTCCAAACCGTAAATATAGGGCTTATTCCCACGCGCTTCAAATGCGCGGATTTGCGAGGCACGAAACGTGCGGACTTCCGCTAAGGTAGGGAACGCATATCGCAGTTCGCCTGCTAGGATAATAGGTTCCAACAGGTCATTGCCATTCGCAGCAATGGGCAAAGATATAGACGTAGGCGTAGCAGCACCGTAAGCTTCCAGCGTGATTTTGTCCTTCGGCAACAGATCCAAATCGTACAGTACATCGGCCAACCAGTATCCTTGCGCATTGACAAAACGGCGCACCTGCTGCCGCCCGGGATTAGAGGTCTTGATGGCTTGCTCGCTAAGTTTGATACGGGGCGACCAACTGCCGTCTGCCTGCTGCAAGGCTGATAGCTTATACACGCCACCCAATGCGGGCTCATCTTTACCGGTAATCAAGCGCGTGCCGATACCCCAGGTCGTGATTTGCGCCCCGGCTTCTTTGAGGGCCTGCACGCGATACTCATCTAGGTCGTTACTGGCTACGATGGCGGCATCCTCAAAGCCTGCTGCGTCCAGTAGCTCACGGGCCGCTATGCTGAGCTGGGCCAAATCGCCCGAATCGAGTCGGATACCCAGCAAGCGGTGGCCTTTTGCGCGCAACTGCTGGCCCATTTGGATCGCTTTTTTCACTCCTTCAATCGTATCGTAGGTATCCACTAAAAAGATGCAGTTATTCGGTAGTGCCTCGGCGTATTCGGCGAAAGCCTGCAACTCATCCACGAACACCATCACCCAGCTGTGCGCGTGGGTACCCTTGACGGGAATGCCCAGGTACTGACCGGCCCAGACGTTGCTCGTTGCGTCCACCCCACCGATGTAGGCCGCCCGGCTAGCCATCAGCGCCCCGTCGATACCCTGCGCACGGCGGAGACCAAACTCTAAGACCTTATCCGTACCCGCTACTTGGCGAATACGCGCGGCTTTGGTGGCAATTAAACTCGAAAAATTGACGAGATTGAGTAAGGCCGTTTCGATCAATTGTGCCTGAAGTAGCGGGGCTTCGACACGAATCAAGGGCATATGCGGCTGCATCACGGTCCCCTCCGGTACGGCGTAGACGTCGCCCGTAAATTTTAAGCGTTGCAGGTAGTGCAAGAAAGTTTCGGAAAATAATCGTTTGCCATCTGCTCCTTTCAAGCTACCTAAATACTGTACCTCCGCAGCGGAAAAGCCGAAGTTTTGGAGATAATCTGCCACTAAGGCCAAGCCTGCCGCTACGGTATACGTTCCGCCGAAGGGATGCCGCCGGAAGTACAAGTGAAAAGTAGCGAGCTGTTCGTGTCGCTGCTGTTTCCAGTAGCCGTAGGCCATGGTCAGTTGGTAGAAATCCGTTAGGTTTCCCCAACTTGCTCGGTAGATATGACTGAGGTGTGACGTTGGGATCATTTTCTTAGTTTGAATACAAAACTAACATGATTTATCGACTCTTTCAACTAATAGACCGTATAAATAGCAAGAAATACGCATTAGAGAAGCACGAGGAGTGCCAAGCATCATTTTTTCACTCGGGTTTTGATGGGAAAACCTATTTCTTTTTTCTCCGAAAAAGCTACTTTTGCCCCTTCGGATCAACCACCAATTAGGTATGAAAAACATTGCTATTGTATTCGGCGGAAAATCGCCAGAACACCAAATCTCCGTTCGCTCTGCTCGCAACGTTTCCGCAGCGATAGATCGTACGCAATTCAACGTCATCCATATCGGTATTGATCAAAAAGGTAAATGGCGACTGACGGATCTAGCGACGACCGAAAAATACGTTTCCGAGGCAGGCGTGCCGCTAGGTTTGGTCATTGGAAACGAACGGCCAATCATCCGATTGGACACGCAGGAACCGCTGGAAATCGACTTACTCTATTTGGTACTACACGGCCCGAATGGGGAAGATGGTACGGTGCAAGGTCTGGCGCGCTTACTGAATTTACCGTTCATCGGGCCTGATGTACTGGGTTCAGCAGCCGTAATGGACAAAGATGTGACCAAGCGGCTGCTGCGTCAAGCAGGAATAGCCGTAGCTGCTGATCGCGTCGTTTATCGTCACGAAAAAGAGCAGTTGGATTA
>JBCDIR010000463.1:0-3638 GCA_038748735.1 Bacteroidota bacterium
AATTTTGCCGGTTCAAACCCAAAGTTTAGCCGATCTTCGTCAGGATATTTATCAAAATAATCCGAGCCTAGCCATGCTGCGCAGTACGCACGCTGCTGACTTGGAGCGCATTGGGCAGACGGGCCAATTACCACAACCGGAACTGGGACTCGGTGCTTTTCCACTCCCCGTAGCAACACGCTTGGGCGCGCAGCAATTTCGCCTGAGCGCTACGCAACAATTACCGTGGTGGGGACTACGACAACAAGAGCGCAAACTGACCCAAGCCCGAGCAGCCAGCACGTACGAGCGCATTAACGCCCGGGCGCAAACGCTTTTTCACCAAGCGGAACAAGCCTATTTTTCCTTATACGAATTGCAGCGTAGTCAGCGTATCATCGCCGAGCGGATGGCGCTACTCCAATCACTAGAGCAGCTATCGCTGGCCCGGGTCGAGAACGGTACCGCCACCGCTGCGGACGTCCTGCGAGTGCAACTTAAAATAAGCGCACAGGAGCAAGAACTGGCCATTTTAGCTACCCAAATAGCGGGTCCGCTAGCAACTTTGAACCAACTGCGGAATCGGGAATTAACGACCCCCGTCACCCTGACGGACAGTTTATCCTTTGCGATACTGCCCTTTGCGAAGGACACTCTCTTAGCACACTTGCGTAACCACCATCCCGAAATTCGGCGATTGGCCAAACAACAGGAAGCTGCCCAAATCGCTATCGACCTGAACACCCTCCACGCCAAACCCAAGTTCGGCATCGGTCTGGATTACATCGCGGTGGGAGAACGGGATGACGTACTGTTGGATAACAACGGTCGGGATATTTTGCAGCTACGCGGCACGGTAGCCATCCCCATTTTTCGGGAACAGTACGCCGCCAAAGAACGCGAGGAGCGCCTCCGCATCCAGGCGCTGGATCAGCAAAAAACGGCTACGGCCAATCAGTTCGCAGCGCAGATCGAACAGGCCTACGCCGCCTACGAAACGGCCCGCCTACGACTGGAACTTTACACCGAACAACTGGGACTAACCGACGCTGCCCTCCGCATTCTGAGCGCCAGTTACCGCAGTAACGGTAGTGATTTTGCAGAGCTGTTGCGCTTAGAAGAAGAACGCATTCAACTCCAACTGGAACAACTCAGTGCCATCGTGGAAAGTCACCAAGCCGTGAGCACTATCCAACAGTTCATCCTTAACAACGAGCTATGAAGACGAACCTAAAAATCATCATCATTGGCCTAGTAGCGCTCTTTGCCGGGCTAGGTTTGGGGTACTTATTATTTGGTAACCAAAGTAAGCCTCACGCACACGATACGGTAACCGCTGCGCCCCCTACGGACGAAGTATGGACCTGCTCCATGCACCCCCAGATTCGGCAAGCGGAGTCGGGTGACTGCGCCATTTGCGGTATGGACTTAATTCCCTTGGCGGAAAATACCTCAAGCGATCCACTGGTCCTGGAAATGACGGAAGCGGCGGCCAAACTGGCCCAAATTCAGACGACCGTGATCGGGGAAACTACTGCCACCCAAGAGACGGTACTGCGGCTTTCCGGCAAGGTACAAGCCGACGAACGCCGCGCCAGTAGCCAAGTCGTTCACCTACCGGGCCGCATCGAAAAGCTCTACGTATCCTTTACGGGAGAAAGCGTGCAGGAAGGGCAACGCTTGGCCGATTTGTATTCGCCCGCCATGATCTTGGCACAGCGCGAACTGTTGGAAGCCAAACGCATGGCGGCCACTCACCCCGAACTCCTCGCCGCTGCGCGTGACAAATTGCGCTACTGGAAATTTCCGGAAGCGACTATCCAGACGCTTGAAAATAGCGGAGCTATTCAGGAGACCTTCTCCATTTTTGCCGATGCGGGTGGGGTCGTGACCAAGCGCCACGTCGCCGTCGGCGATCACCTGATGGAAGGAAGCCCACTGTTCGATTTGGTCAACCTGAACCGGGTGTGGGTTTTGTTTGACGCTTACGAAGAAGACCTGCGCCACTTGCGGTTGGGCAACTCGATTGAATTCACCACTCCGGCCCTCCCTAAACGTACCTTCACCGCCCGAGTTACCTTTATCGATCCCGTCATCAATCCCACCACGCGGGTAGCTTCCGTGCGGGTGGAAGTGGCTAACCCTGGTGGGCAACTGAAGCCAGAAATGCTGGTCTACGGTAGCCTCGCAAAAACGTCCACGGCTGACGCAAACGTGCTTTCCGTCCCCCAATCGGCGGTCATGTGGACGGGGGAACGCTCGGTCGTTTACGTACAATTGCCAGATGCGGCAGTGCCCAGTTATGAGTACCGGGAAGTCGTCCTGGGTGATCGCCTCGGGAATAGCTACCAAGTCTTGGAGGGGCTAACGGTAGGGGAGGCCGTGGTCACCAACGGCAGTTTTACCATCGACGCAGCGGCACAGCTTAACAACCAAGCTAGCATGATGAATCAGGATGTGGCTATCAAGCAAGCGAATGACGTCCAAGTTTTACCGGATTATACGGAGTTGAGTTCAACCGTTTTTAAGGAACAGTTGACGGCACTAACTCGTCAGTATTTAATCATCAAAGATGCCCTGGTACTGGCTGACGAAGGTGCCGCGCAAACGGCAGCGGACGTATTCCTGCGGCAATTAGCCAACATTACCGCAACGGACTTTCCCGCCGAAGCCGAAACCTACTGGATGAACCAAGCATTCGCCCTGCGAGAACACGCTACCATCTTGGCGAAAAGCCAAGGAGTCGACCGCCAACGCGAGCAGTTCTACTCTTTATCCCAGGCACTGATTAATAGCGTAAAAGCTTTTGGAATAACCGCAGACACTTTCTTCGTCCAGTACTGTCCCATGGCTTTCGACTACGAAGGTGCCGACTGGCTTAGTGATGTGGACCAAATTCGCAACCCTTACTTCGGCGATCAGATGCTCAAATGTGGGGTGGTGAAAATGGCTATTGAGGGTGATTTTCGGAGCAGTAAATAACACATAGCCACAAGGTGTTAATTCCAGTTGATATATTAACGGTGTAAGCTGGTTTGAGCACCCCGAATCTAATTCGTGTCAGCTCGTCTGCTTGCTAGCGGCGGCGAGCATTTCCTCGGCCTCCAAACTTTGGCTTCGTTCACCCCGAGGGTACTGTGACCAAGCAAAATCGAAAAGTTATTTTTCGATCGTCACTAGGGCCGAAAATCCCGGCGAACCATGCGAATGGTACGAATCACTTTACCGTCCGTACCGATCAGGCTGAGCAGGTAGACCCCCTGCGGTAAATCGGCCACGTCGAAGCTATCACCCAATTCGGGTTCCTGGAATACGCGGACTTTTACGCCCAACGAATTATACACCTCTAGCCGACCCAAATCCGGCGAGTTGTTGATGAAAAACCGATCGTGGACGGGATTAGGGTACAAGCTGGGGTAACGACTCGAATGCGAGGGCTTGCGGGTGGAGGAGTCTTCAAGAAGCAGTTGGAAGCCGACCGTACCCAAAATCGTTTCGGGCTGACGCACATCCCGGAAGGTGATGTCGATCTGACACCGTCCAGCAATGCGGTAAGGAATTAAGGTCAGTTAAAAATCGAAAGATTGACCCGGATCAAGAACGACCGGGGCGGCTATGCCTTTGATGGGGTCATAATTGCTACTGACGGCGGGTGGGTA